>CAZJJL010000077.1:0-7311 GCA_964546325.1 uncultured Planctomycetales bacterium
CGGAAATAACTGCGTTTTTGCCAACAATGCTACACTCGCAGGACACGTTACGATCCAGGATCGGGCTGTTATCGGCGGCTTAGTCGCGATCCATCAGTTTGTGCGTGTCGGAAAACTTTCCATTATCGGAGGATGTTCTAAGGTCGTGCAGGATATTCCTCCCTTTTCGACCTGCGATGGGCATCCGGCGCGTGTATACGGTTTGAATTTGGTCGGGTTGCGTCGCCATCAAGTGTCCCGTGAAGCTATCCATGAACTGAACCACGCCTATAAAGTCCTTTTTAATGCGGGCCGATCGATCCGTCATGGCGCGCAAGAATTAGCGCAATCAGGAAAACTTTGCCCCGAGGTATCGTACCTTGTCGATTTTGTTACGAGTTCCGAACGGGGTGTTAGTCGTTCCTGCAGGTCAATAGAATAAACCCGGTATGGAAAAAGTCGGAGTTATTGCAGGCAATCGCAGGTTCCCTATTCTCTTTGCGCAGGCTGCTCAGGCAAAGGGGGTATCGGTCGTTGCCGTTGCTATTAAAGGCGATACGTCCCCGTTACTCAAGAAATACGTCGACAATATTTATTGGCTGAGTCTGAGTGAATTCAGCAGGCTCTTTGATATTTTCAAGGAAGAATCGGTAACCAAGATCGTGATGGCCGGCCAAATAAGTCCGCGCAGGCTTTTTAGTAAAGAGGTGCAGGAAGACCCGATGCTGCGTGCGCTTTTAGACGGCATAGAGAATAAAAAAGCCGATACGATCTTTGGGGAGATCTCCCATCGCTTGGAAGAGTCCGGTTTCAAGGTTATTGATTCAACGACCTACATGGACGCGTATTTACCCGATAAAGGGACGTTAACGGAGCGCGAGCCGACGTTTAAAGAATGGGAAGATATTTATTTTGGGTTTGATCTAGCCAAAGAGATCGGCCTTTTGGATATCGGACAGACGGTTGCGGTAAAGCATAAGTCGGTTGTGGCGGTTGAAGCGCTTGAGGGCACTGATAATCTCATTCGTCGGGCAGGCTGGATCAGCCGCGGCGGTTTTACCATGGTTAAAGTCAGTAAACCAAAGCAGGACATGCGCTTTGATGTGCCTGTTGTCGGATTGAATACGATCCGTTCTTTACGCGCCGCAAAAGCGTCATGTCTTGCGATTGAGGCTAAGAAGACGCTTTTTATTGACCGGGAAGCGAGTGTTAAATTAGCGCAAAAAGCTGGTATTGCTATAGTTGCGGTATAAAGTTCTTGACAGTTCGTCTGAAGAGAGTTATAAATAGTATCAAAAGGAGGCACTATGGCTAAAATAGTGAGGTCAAAACCCGTAGAATTTAAGTTGTACGCGCCGCAAGCAAAAAAGGTGTATCTATCGGGAAGTTTTAATAACTGGAGTCAGAAAGATGACGCCGCAAAAAAAGATTCTCAGGGGAATTGGAAGATAAAGCTTTCCCTGAAGCCCGGAAGATACGAATATAAGTTTTTCGTCGACGGAAACTGGGTCAATGATCCTAAATGCACTTCGTGCGTGTGGAATCCGCTTGGTTCCCAGAATTGCGTTATAGATATAAAGTAGGAGGTTTTCCCCCATCTTTGTAGGTTTTTACCTTCCTTAAGGATGGGGGATTTTCTTTCCCTATGAGATATGTATATGGGCCGGTAGAGTCAAGACGTCTGGGGTTTTCCTTGGGGTTGAATCTTACTCCTTATAAGACATGTAATTTCGATTGTTTGTATTGTCAGCTCGGAAAAACCACGGAGCCTATTTCCGAGCGAAAAGAGTACATCCCTGTTTCGGATATTGTCGATGAGTTATCGCGTTGGCTTACCGCGCACAAAGAAGACGCCGCGCGGCTTGATTATATAACATTTTCCGGTTCCGGAGAGCCGACTTTAAACGCTGCGTTCGACGATCTTATCGCCGGGATCAGGAAGATAACGAATATCCCGGTGTGTATCATAACAAACGCTTCGTTGGTCGCGATCCCTGAGGTGCGCGCAGCATTATGCCGGGCGGATGTACTTGTGCCGTCGTTGGACGCCGCGACCGAAGAAGTTTTCCGGGCAATTGATCGACCGGTTGTCCCTATAAAACTAAACGATGTTATTGAAGGGCTTGTTCAATTGCGCAAGGAATTCCGCGGCGCATTATGGCTTGAAGTGATGCTGGTGCGCGGAGTTAATGATAGTTTAGAACATGCCCGCGCGTTGAAAGAGATAATACGTCGTATTAATCCGGATAAGGTACAGATCAATACTCCGGTGCGTGCAACGAGTGAACCTGATGTGTGCGCTCCTGTTGCAAAGAGATTACAGGAAATACGTGAAATTTTAGGTCCGGGAACAGAGATTTATTGAAAGTATCCCATAGTTTTCATGAGCCCCCGATTTATGGAACGAGCGAACGTAAAGATGTCGGGGCAGAGACTAAGATGTAGGTTTTAACTTCGCGCCCATAGCTCAACTGGATAGAGCGCTAGCCTTCGGAGCTGGATGTTGCAGGTTCGATTCCTGCTGGGCGCATGAGTTTGGTATCTCTCATGCACGTAACGCAATCTGTTTTTAGCCTTGCAAAGTAAGATATATTTGTTATAATTTATACCTCCCTACGATACATCCGGGCCGCTAGGCAGCTCAACCCCACAAGGGGGTTTCGCTAGCGGGATGTAGTATCTAAATTTTGGGCCGCTAGCTCAATTTTAATGAGCCCACAACTTGTGGAAGGAGCGAAGCGGCTGAACACAAGTTGTTAGGGCGAATTAACCCGGGGCGTACGAAGTACTTTTCGAAGAAAAGTACGGAGTGATTACGCAACGGGGGAAGTGAAGAGCGTACTTGAAATACCGGTAGTTATTATTGATAGATCCGGGCCGCTAGCTCAATTTTAATGAGCCCACAACTTGTGGAAGGAGCGAAGCGGCTGAACACAAGTTGTTAGGGCGAATTAACCCGGGGCGTACGAAGTACTTTTCGAAGAAAAGTACGGAGTGATTACGCAACGGGGGAAGTGAAGAGCGTACTTGAAATACCGGTAGTTATTATTGATAGATCCGGGCCGCTAGCTCAATTGGTAGAGCAGGACCCTCTTAAGGTCAAGGTTCTTGGTCCGATTCCAAGGCGGCTCACTTAATAATCCTCATAGCACATTATGTGTTATGAGGATTTTGTTTTAATTCCGGAGATATCGTACGTAAGGGAGTTTGTTCTGCATACGCTTCAATAAACGTATTAAATCCGCACTAAAACGCTTTTTTTATCTTGAGCAGGACCTTGCTGTCGGTGGGTGCATCGGTATTGTTCGTTTGGGCGGGAGTTGTTGCGATATCTGCTTCGCCTTGGATCGAGAGCGTATCGGTGAGTTTGTGCTCTAAACCGATACTTTGCGTGGTTGTGCTGTTTGTTTCGTTCCCTTGCGCTTGCTTTATTCCGTACGATACACTTGTCGATGAGGTGAGTTCTTTTGTTATGCCGACACCGATGGCGTCTTTGTCGTATTCCAAAGATATCGCTTTAATGCCGAGAGATTCTTCGAGTTTCCGTTCTGATCCTCCGAAAAAAGCAAAATCAATGAAGTCTTTTACTAATCCGGCCGATACTTTTCCTTCAATAAGTGATTGCCGCGTTCCTTCCCAATTGCTGCCGGTTATGAGCATTACCATGAGTTCTTCTTCGGGTAGCGGCGGCGATGAGGAGAGTTTTAAAAGGGGGTTTTCCGGAGTGCCTTGTAAAACGAGGGCTATGTTTGTATTCCCGATGTTTGCGGAACCGTGAATATTCAATGTTGGTTTTTGCGGGTCATCTGAAAATATGATCGATCCTGCAGTGATATCAACGTTTGTTTTCGGAAAAACGATTTTTCCGCTTTTTAACGCCAGTTTTCCCCGGGGGAACCACTCTTTTCCATGGCGGATAAGGTCTAGATCGACGGAACAGTCCATTGCATGGAGTGAACAATTTTGAAGCCGCATTTCTTTAACAGTGAAGGTTCCGTTGATATGAGGTTTTCGTATGGTTTGCGTAACGAAAATGTCTATATCAGCGATTAATGCATTAACAAAAAACGCATTTTGCTGGGTTTTCAGGAAATGCGGTAATGCATGGATTTGAATGATCTTTGAGTATATGTTGCAATGTACTATGGAATCGGTAAGCGAGCCGTAAAAAAGGATAAGGCCGGATTGAGGCAGATCAAGCCTGCCGTTGGCGATCGTTATGTTTGCCTTCAGAAAATGCAGGAAAGGGTATGAAACAGTAGCTTCCTGGATCCGTACTATTGAGGCAGGAGGAAGTTTGTCTAATCCGCTGATCGCGATGCCTTTGAGCGTGATACCATTGACGAGTGTACCTTTGGTATCGGAGATAACGATCGATTCAGCGTGAATAAGACGGCGCAGGTATTGGTTTATAAGGAATTGTGCCCCTTTGGTTGTAAAGAAAAGGGATCCGATAATGCCGGTGCCCGCTAATACGGTTAACCCAATAAATAAGATGGTCTTTTTAAAAGTCATTATAGGATCAGGTTCTTGGTTTGGGTATTACACGTGCAGCGCAAGCCAGACCGAAGGTTTATGGCAATGAGTACGTTCAACGCGATGTCTCAGACCCGCCGGAATAAACACATAGTCTCCCGGTTTCAAGAGTATTCTCTTTTGCTTCCAAAGCGTCAGCGTTGCAGAACCGCTGCATAACATGACCCATTCGTCGTTGGCTTGCCGGAGCCATTTTCCGCGCGGAGTCTGTTGGCCGAAAGAAATAATGCGTTCCAGCCGGGCAGGTGCTTTGCGTAGGAGAGTCTCAAAATATTCCGTATTTTTCTTACAACAAGGGATCCGAAAAATGTTCTGTTTTTTCATCGTTGTATTATTTTAATCCTGTAAGGGTTATAAAGCAAGCGATTCCGGGCCAAGGTCTCCAATGCGGTATTCCCATCCAAACCCTTCATTGACCGCCCGTCGAATTTCGTATAAAATAGTATCCATATTGCTTGCGATATTGTCGTAAACTTAGGAGGAAAAATGCCCTCATTTTATGTTGTTTTCTTATTCTCATTAGGTCTTGTAGGGGTATGGATCGCTTCCGTAACAGCTGCGCTTATCATTGCAGATAAGAAAAAGCTGCGTATGGGCAAGGCGTTACTTTTGGCGCTTGCGACCGGTCCGATTGGTGTCTCGATCTTGTTGTTAAAACCCTCTCATAATATAACCGATCAAAGGAATTCACAAGGGGGGACTGGGTTGCAAGATGCTGAAAGAGAGCTGAATAGTCTAAAGAAAACCCTTTTTTCGCTTGAACAGCGGATCAATGCTTTAGAAAGCTCTATTATTGGATTGGGTGGGTTAAAGGTATCCCCTCAACCAGTGCCTGAAATGCCGCAGGATTCCGGCCCAAAGGCGGAAATTCAGTCACCTGCACCTGTTTTGCCAGGAGAGAGTAACGTCCTTCCCCCATCAGGCGATATTGAACTTGCTTTCGGGAGGAAATGGCTTAATAAGATCGGTATTATAGTTTTTACTCTTGGCGTCGGTTTTTTGATCAGCTACACGTTTAAATATTTCGGCGCGTTTTTGAAGATCGCGTTCGGTTACGCGATAAGCCTGGCGTTATTTTTTATCGGGTTTAAGCTCGAGGCGCAGAAAAAGTACATCAATTTTGGCCGCGTCATGTTAGGCGGTGCATGGGCGTTGGTTTATTTTACTACCTTTGCGATGCATCATTTTGAAGCATCTCGGATTATTCAGAGTCAGCTGGTCGATCTTATCCTTCTCGGGATTGTCGTTGTAGGGATGATAGTGCATGTTTTGAAATATAAATCGGAAAGCATGATGTCGGTAGCGCTTGTTATTGCCTATCTTACATCGACATTGGGCAATATCAGCGGTTTTACAATTATGAGCAGTATGTTCTTGTCGGCGCTCGTTTTATTTTTGGTTTACCGTTTCCAATGGGTAAAGGCATTCGTTCTTGGCGTTCTGTTCACCTATTGTATCCATATTATTTGGATTGTGCCGAAAATCACCGGTTCGGTACGGCATGATACGATGTTGGGATTTTCGGGGTCCGAGTATCATCTCGTAACAAACGTTCTCTTGCTTACGCTTTATTGGGGGGTTTTTCTCGTAGGTGTTCATTTGGCAAGAACGTGCAAAGAAGAAAGGCACGTAAGAACTCTGGCGGCGGTTAATTTCGGGAACATATCTTTATATAGTATTTTCGCATATCCGATCATAAATGCGCTGTGGTTCAGCCATCGTTTTTCCATCGTATTATGCGTTGGCCTTGTCTATTTATTCTTTGCGTTGATCATGAAAAAAAGCGGCCGCGAAAGGTTCTATATAAGCGATATTATTGCCGCGGTGTTTGTTCTTACTCTTTCGGTTCCTTTGAAATTCTCCGCGTCATCGACATTACTGATATGGTTCATCGAAGTGCCATTCTTGGTTTATATCGGCATAGCCAACAAGGATAAGACATTACGGTATCTGGGATATATTTTGTCGATATGTGCGGGCTTGCGTTTCTTGTATTTGTATTCGTGGGGAGGAATGTCCGATGTGCGTTTTCTGGGTTTCACGTGGGCATGGCATGATTTCATGTCATTATGGGCTGTTCTATCGATGGCTTCATGTTTCTGTTTGATGCAACAGACAAGGAAATCTTCTTTGTTTGAACCCGGAGAATCAGGGTTCGATCACTTTTTTTCGGCAGCGGCCTGTTTGTATGCGACAACATTGCTTCTTTCTGCGGTCAGGCAGCCTTGGGTGTCGTGCGCGCTTTCTGTGGAGGGGCTTATTTTATTAGCGATTAGTTTCATCTTTGTTTTACGCAGGTTTCGCGTATATGCCTATATACTTTTGATGATTTCCGCAATGAGCTTTCTTTTCGAGCGTATCTTTGTTGCGGCGGCATTGTTACAATGGTTCATTATAGGTTTTGACGTAGCGGTGTTTTTTGTTGTGTACTGGATCATTAAGGTTTTTGCCCGCGCCAAACGGATTACCCTTTTCTTTGACAGGGAAGAGGCGATTATTTTTTGGTCCGGAGTCATCCTCTTGACCGGCGCGGTCTTTCAATATGCTCAAACACAATGGGTTTCTTTGAGTTTGGGGATTGCGAGCGCCGGTATGATACTTTTAGGAATCTTGCAACAGGACAAAACAGTGCGTCTGGGCGGGTTGTTGTTGCTGGGGTTAACTTTGATGCGAGTGGTCTTTGTTGATCTGGCGGGGCTCGATACCATTTTCAGGATTGTCACTTTTATTGTCCTTGGGATCTTATTCTTGGGTATTTCTTTTCTCTATAGCCGGTTTAATATCGATAAGGATAAA
>CAZJJL010000078.1:0-7300 GCA_964546325.1 uncultured Planctomycetales bacterium
TGAGGCAATGCAACGTGATGAGGAGGCTTTAGCGGGGATTGCGTATCCGGTTATCGCTCATAGCGGGCGCATGCGTGAATACAATAGGGATAGGATTTATGTTCAGCCGCAATATGTCAGTGCATTTAATCGTTCATGCGCGCGTTTTGGATCTCTTGATGTGGATTGGACCGATATTTTTGAGCCCCTTCAGTTTAAAAAAATAGCGCATATTGCCGATTTTGAGAGTGCCCCGGGTAAAATAGCCATCGATGAGAGTGTTTTTTCTCAGTATGGCGGTTCTCATGAACAAAAGATTCGAGCGGATCTTTTAATCAATGAAATTGTCAGGTACTCATTCCTGCTTCGTTCAACCGGTAGCCATGCTCGGGCCAGAGAAGCGACATACGCGTATTATTCCTCGCCGGAGCACTTCCGTGAGTTTATTCTTGTGTTGGAAATGTTGCGCAGTCAGCTTGATTTTCAGGTGCATCTATCGTACGCGGCTTTATTTGAGCAACTCTATTATGAATGGATCCTCCGTTTACAGGGTGCCTGCGCTCATGAATTTGATGATGCGGAATTTGCCAGCCATCTTATTGATGCTCGAGTAATATATACCCTACGGTTGAAGGTTGAAATTATTGATATGCCTGATATGTTGCATAAACGGATGTTTGGGCCGGAGCAGTATTTTTATCGATTGCCGATCACATTGTTCAATGATTTTGTTTTTGATATACCCTTTGCCTTAGGCGAACTCTTCTCCGATGCTTCTCAACCGCGAGCCCATGAGATCCGGGACGGCGATTTTCATGTCCGTATTACGGTATATCGGGAAGGACCGTATATTCGTTGTGATTATGTCGATAATACCGAATTAGATACCGAGACGGCAGAGGCGCTTACTGTTTTTGAGGAGGTGCATGACCGTATAAAACGCAATATCGGAAGTAATTTTTATTTAAGCCATAATGCTTCTCAGGAGTTATGCGCTGATTTTACAACCCTTATGAATGCGTTACGGGTATTGCTTCCGTCGTACCAGGTTGATGCCTTACCGTCTGCTATGTTCGCGCGGCTTGATTGGCTCTATGCGCAGCTTGCTCAGACTCCGACCGCCAACAGGCCCGTTGTTTTAAGCCGCATAGCGCAGGAGTGGGAAAATGACGTGGATTACCGAACGCTTGAGCATGTTACAAGTTTCAATGAGTTGCTTAATCTGGCGCATTCGCACTATTTAAAATTAAAAAAAGGCGTTGCGCTTGATGTTATGATGGGGCGCTTTGATCTATTAGCGCCGCGCGTTTTATTTACGGATCTCGCTGTTTTTGACAAAGATTTTCAGGTAGCGGATCGGCCGCAGATATCTTCGGCATTGCGTTTATTCCTTCGCAATGCATATGTAGGGGGTGGCCGGGATATCACTACTCCGGAACTTGAGCGTATTACCAGTATGACCGTCAAAGAAAACTATATGAGCGTTTCTTTGAGTACCGAAGGGACACATTCATTTGATATCGCTTTTAACCTGAGGCCGTATTATGCCGAGGGTATGAGCAATTCATATCTTATGGGTGGCGGCGGTATTATGGAGGGGGGCGAGGACCTTGGCAATATTCCGCGTACGTGTATATTCGCTGAACTCGATGAGCGGTTGCGGGCGCGCGCGGGGGAAATACCGCACAGATCATCGCTGTGGCTTGGGGAGTATTTAGGAAAGATAGCCGGGCGGTATTGGTTTGATATACGGGAACATTCGACGTTCCAAAGCGTGGAAGAGCAGCTTCGGGGAATACTGGAAGCGGAAGGCAGGTTAACGCAAGAGCAGATACAATCCCGGGCAGCAGGAGCAACGAATATTATTTCCTGGGAAGTCTATGAGCGCCAGCGCATGCAGCAAGTCAGGAGTTATGGAATAGGCCGGTATGTAGTTACGAACTTTCTTAATCGGTATTTAGCCGATGCCGGACTACCGCTTATGACAAATGCCTATCCTGACCCCAAACATGCGGAACATTCTGATCGGGAAGGTATGATGTTGAATCAACCTTTGGTAAACCGGTGTTTTATCCAACCTCTTATGCGTGCGTTAGGATCAGGCAATGTCCGTATTACTGCTCCGGGATGTTTGCGGCAGGAAAAGTTCGCCGATCTGGTGACTCTTATTGAAGAACGATGCGCGCATGTTACTAAGGATATGATCGTATTGGGCGAAGTTCTTGAGCGTTTTGATAAGCGCGGAATTGCCGCATGGCAGCCGGTTTGCCGTATCGGCGCCTATGAAGCGCATGAACTTACGATCGATTTAGCAGACGATGAAGTTACTGTTATCGGCTTTATGAATATGGTTGAAAAGACGTATGATTTCGCGTTTGTTTCTGACGGCAGAAATGCCGGGCAATTGGAGGAGGCATTGCGTGAGTCCGGCCATATTCTGTTGCCTCCGTTGACCGGCAGCGCGTTAACTCCGAAAATCGTTGCTGCTCGCTGCGCCGAGCCGTTGAATCGTTTGGAGATGTTGATGAGCCAATTTGAGCTTTTGACCGGGCAGGGCATGGTCGAGGGAGTTGCTTTAGGAACAGTCATGCGCAGAGAGCAGGTTAATGCTCAAACTCCCGGCCCGGTTATCTTACTGGTTTCGTCTGTTGATGATGATACGCTTACCTTTATTTCAGAACACAACCATTGCATCGCAGGTATTTTACAGACGAATACGCAGGGTAATATGGCAAGCCATATTAATCTTACTTTGCGCAGGCTTGGTATCCCCCGCGTAGAGATCGTTGAAGCATTGAACGCGCGATTACAGTATCGGATCATTGACGGTCGTACGCAGGTGAGCGTTGCGCGATATCATTATCATGAGCCAGCGGCTCACCCGGGTATTCTTGTTGTTTCTTACGCGTCACAGGAAGAGTTTGTTCTTGAAGGATCGCTTGTTTTAATGGATGCAAAAAACGGTATTATATATAGCGCTCAAGAATCAGGATATTCTCAGGTGTATCAACTCTTTAAGCGGGGGAGCACTTCCGAGATAGTTGGTGCGTTCCATGCTTTTTCCGGTAATGAGTACCGGCAGATGTTCGCCGCTTATACGCAGGATCTGCAGGTTGAATTATTCCGCTTGATGAGAGATTACGCGCACGCTCGGTTTTTGGACCATATCGGGAGTATCCGTGAGCTTTCGCGATATGCGGCAGAAGTAGTTGACAAAATGAGAAGGTTTGCGCTTCTAAGCGCGCTCTGTGACGTACGCATGGATCCTGAGCTAGAAGCTGCTTTTGATGATTATCGGGAGGTAACGGGCGAGCGATTTGAGGCCCTGATAACTGATTTACATCGTGAGTTGCTTTTGATCCCTGACGCTCCCCGTGCCTGGAATATCTTTACGTGTTTGCAGGTAACTATTTTCCTCGAAAAGATCGTTTTTATTATTATAAATGCCGGATTTTTAGAGAGTTTTGGAGTAGCTGTTGATACTGTTTCTTTGCAGAACAGTCTTCTTTCTTTGCGTCAAGGCCAGGCTGAATACCGCCGTTCTCTGCAAGAGCGGGGGATTGATAGGGCGCTGGTTGTTGACTTCTCGGAAGTTCTCGTTTGGGCTCCGCATCTATTCGGCGGCAAGGCCGCAGTCACCGCCGCGATCCAAGCGATGGCAGAGCGAACGAATGATTTCAAGGTTTTCTCAACGATATGCTTAACGGTGCGGGTGTTTGAGCGGGTCCTCAGTAAGGTCGGCACTGAGATCATCTCTATCCTTTCTTCGTCTGGCACGGAAGAGGAGAAAAAGACGGCACTCTCAAGCCTTATATTGGAGAGCGGTTTATTGCAGGAATTGACGCATCATCGTATCAGTCCTTTGATCCTTGCGAGGACTCTCTTTGGCCTTGTTTCAGAGCAGTTTGTTGAGGACCACACGCTTGATCTTGATGCGTCATTCCCGTATCCGCTGGCTGTCCGCTCAACCAATATCATCGAAGATTCGCAAAAGACATATCCGGGACTCTTTGAAACTTTGCTGGGCATTGAACAGCGGGATGACCTGATCATGGCGATCAGCAGTGTTTTGGTCAGTAATTTTTCCGCGCGCGCGCTTGAAAGTATGCATTTGACGGAAGAAGAGGCCGTCCAGGCACATACAGAGATGTTTGCGCCGATGGCTGTTATGGTCCAAGAAATGCTTGACCATGAAGAGGTGGTTTCCGGTGTTATGCTCGTTAATGCGCGGCAGTCAACGGTGAATGCCTGTTATGGTCTTTGCGGGGGCACTACCGAAGATAGTGATAATGACCTTTGGGTCCGTGATGAAGTAACCGGCCATGTCAGATCTTCGCGGGGTGATAAGTCGGTGCGGTTGGTCAGGCAGCGCGGCGGTTACGGAGTGGTGCCTGAGCCTACTCCGTTTGAGTTACAGAAGGAGTATTCTCTTTCTCCCGAAATGGTCCAGCGTTTAATGAAGATCGGCCGTGATTTCTACGGCATATTTATGCATCCGGTGGATATTGAATTTGTGGTTTGCGCAGAGGATATTTATATCGTTCAGGTCAGGAATTTGTACGATTCAAATGAAGTGTGTATTTCTATGCTTGAGAATTATGGGGATAGAAGTTCTCAGGAAACACCGGAATTTCTTCCTGCGCGCCCTACTGATGGATCCGGATGTGACAATGCGCACGAAGAAGCAGGCGCGGGTAACGGTAAATCCGCGTTTATTGGTTATGATCCCGGTATCGCTCAGCCTGATGCCGCTCGTTTAGCCCGTCAGAATGCGGATAACACTTCGTATCCCGCGCGGAAATTCGCCCACTTCTTAAGGCGTAGTTTTGATTATGGGATATTAGGTTCGGTTGCTCATGATGAGAATGCGAATAAGATCCGCAGGTTAGTGAATGAAGCTTTGGATATTCTTGAGAAGGTTGACGCCGAAGTTGTATTGAGTAGAGGGTTTGGCCGTATGGCTATGGTTGTTGACAATCGCGTGTATCTTGATGAGTTTTTTGCGGATGTTATGGATATCCTTCTGAAACATCGGTTTTATGGATTTTTAGAGCTTCAGCAGCCCCGTATTTGCTTGTTGCTCGCTCTTATCGTGCATGAGGCAGCGCATTATGTCGTGCAGGATAAAGCGCTTATGAGCGTTGCGGAGACGATGATCTATTTTATGGAGGAGGTTGAAGCGGGATTACGCGAGCTGGAGATATATATCCTCTTAGGAGAGGAACTTCGTCAGGAGATCGTTCGATCTTTGCGTGGTTACGCATCAGAAGAGATTGTCGCTCAGGTTGAGCTATTGTTCGCTTTGGCCAAGGAGTGCGATCTATCGGAAAACAATGATGCGGTCTTGTTATACACGCCTGCTTCCACTCGTCCGATGTTTAAGCGGGGGATTTTTACTCTGAGCGGAAGGAACCGGTTCCTCTCGTTGTATATGCAGTTTAGGAATATAGATGGGGTATCTGACACGGCTGTTTTCTCCGCGTTACAAGAGGAGCGCCGCGGTGTTAGTTCTGAGAGAGTTGTGAATACTCCTGTTTTTGTCTTTGATATTGATGAAACGCTTGCGCATCGGGGCCAACCTTTGTCTCCGGAAATGGTGCAGGCTATCCGGGGACTTCTTGCGGCAGGCATGACTGTTGTTATCGCTACGGGTAATCCCTTTGATGTGAAATTGAAGGAGAGGCTCGTTAATCATTTCCAGGGGCTTTTGAAAAATCTCGTTTTAAGTGTTAATTCCAGCACGCAGATGTATCTTTTCGATGAGTATGAGCAGGAGGGTGCGGTTGTTGAGCGAGCGCGTGAGGATCTGGGGTACAGGATAGGGTTTAAGAGCAGTTTTGATAAACAGCGCATCGCTGTTATTATGGAAGATTTTATCCGCGATTTTGTCGCTGGTCTCTACGATGAGAAGCTTGAAGGGTCTTGCGGCGCGAAGCTTTTAGCGCAAACGCATGACGCAATCGCTTCTCAGGGATTCTTACTGGAAGATCGCACCACGAGGCTTGCGTTTAAGTATGAGGCTTTTAAAACAATAATGAACAAGCAGGATTCTTTACGCGCCCGCCAGGCCCTCTCTCTTTTGATCCGGGAGGCAATTGAAAAAGAGGGTATCGTTGGATATGATATTAAGCCTGAGGGGAGGACCACGATCCTGGTGACACGCGTTGAGGCTAACAAGCTGGAGTCGCTCAAGTATATCTTCGCGAATTTTGGCGTAACACCGGATCGTGTTTTCTATTTCGGTGACGAATTCTATCATGGCGGTAATGATTATCCGGTTGTTTCTTTTGACGAGCTGCATATCGTTTCCGTCGGAGAGAAGGACGAACAATTGGCTAATGTTACCTGGATAGGCGAGGGGCCGGATATTATGCTGCAGATAGTAACGTCGATGCATGAGTACCTTGCTCTTCATGGATTTATCGGCGCGCTTGAGTATGCGCAAGATTTGATCGCAGGGTATGCCCGTCGCGCCCGTCTGAGCGGAGGGAAAGCCCTGATCGTTGCCGGTTTCCGCGGTATCGGCAAAAGCACGTTCATTCGCATGCTCCTTGAGCGCAATCCCGAATATTTCGTTTATCCTCCTTTGACGACTACCAGGCCTGTTCGCGCAGACGACGCCAATGACGACGGAGAAAAGATCCATGTCAGCAACGAGGATTTCGCGGAAATGGAAAACACCGGCCGGTTGTGCATGCTTCGTCAGCGTCAGGAATATAGATATGGCATGCATGTCGTGGATTTGCAGAAAGCGGTTGAGACGGGGAGGGTCATCGTATTTGATGCGACCTCGGCGGTAAGTATTAACGCGGTACAAGAATATTTTCCTGAAGCAGCTGTTGTTTTGATCGCTCCTGATGCCAAACACTTATTGAATCCTGAAATGACGGAGGCGATCTTACGCGAGCGTCTTGGCCAGCGTCAGGTCTTGAGTGCCGATGAGCTCATGCGAATGGTTACTGAAACCATGGAGGAGATGGGAGGTTTGTTGACGATCGATCGCGCAGGTATTGTAACGAACGGAAAAGACCGGGACATCGAAGAAGCGTATGCGCAATTTGAAGGGATCGTTTTTAAAGCGTTCGGCATTGAAAAGAGAGATGATCCGCGGCATCGCGCGTATCCGTTAGCAGTGCCGCTGGAAGCGCACGAGCGTGCCGCGCGGGAATTTGGCGCGCAAGCGATTGTTGGGGAGTCTGTTGAAGAGGATTATATCTTTGAGCCTGGGGTATCAATGCCTATTGGATTTGCAACGGTGCTTGCTGAGCGGCTTCAGGAGCTTGCACGCTTGGCGCCTCGCGCTCCTCCGCAGCCCGGCTCT
>CAZJJL010000079.1:0-4517 GCA_964546325.1 uncultured Planctomycetales bacterium
CTTCCTTGATCCTTGTTTAACCGATTCATGTGCGGCGCAAATTATTTCTAAGGCGGCTCTTCCGTCTTCTCCCGAACATAACGGGGTTCTTTTGTGTTCAATGCATGAGACAATATCTTCGATCGCGTTGAGGAAGTATCCTTTTCGTCCGTCGCTTAAAGGAGCGGGTTGCGCCAGAAGTTCCTTGAACTCTGATGTGCGCGGGCTTGGTCCCGACAGAAATAGTTCCATGGTAAAGCCGTTATGGATCTTTATCCTTCCGTGCGTGCCAAGGATATCGATCTCAAAGATCCGGTAGTCGATGTTTTGGCACCCGAGTACCGATGCCTGTATCCCCTTTGGGAAGGCAAGGTATATATCCATTGTCGGATCCTTGTCAGTCGTCAAAGCATTGTCATACGCCCAGACCCATTGAGCGTTTCCAAAGAAGTAACGGAGAAGGTCAAATAAATGGGAGCAGGTGTTGGCTATCCCTTTTGTGTAAAAACAGGCAATTTTCGATATGGATCCGATCATTCCCTCATCCAGGCATTTTTTCAAATTCTGATGGAAAAGGTCCCATCTCCTGAAGTGATTTACCGCCAAGATAATACCTCGTGTACGGCAAATCCGGATCATTTCATCGGCTTCTTGAAGGGAGACCGAGAGTGGTTTTTCGCAAAATATCGCCTTTACGTTCGTTTCTGCCGCATCAGCGACGATCTGTCGGTGCGTATCATTCCACGTGCAGATGCTGAGAATATCGATCGGCTCTTTTTGCAACATTTCCCGGTAATCCGTATAAACCGCGTTTGGTTCCCACGTTTCTTTGAAAGCTGCCAGTTTAGCGGTATCGATATCTGCGGCGGCGCACAATTGGGTGCGCGGACTTTTTGTGTAGGCACCTGCGTGGGTCGCAATATCTTGCGTGAGCTGGTTTTTATCGAACGTGCTGGCAATTCTGCCGCATCCGATGATCGCTGCTTTGTAGCGCATGGGCTCCTCTGGTTTAAGGCCTGACAGCTTTTGACTTTATATGGGCGTTGATCGTATTGATCCCGCTTGAGTTTATGAATTCGATAACATCCCTGGTGCCGAAGTTTTTATTCAGGGGGTAAAGCGCAGCATAGATCTTTTCTACTAACGCGAAATCTTCCGGGGTATCTACGGTAAAGCGCAAATCGGGCCGGCTTATTTCTTTCGGCGCTTCGACATGAGCGAGCCGATACTGTTTAGGGTGCTCATAGAAATGCAGTGAAACGTGCTCTCTGTCCGCCGGATCGTTTGAATTACGCGCGATATGCTCAAGCGCCTGGCGTGAGAATACCTGAACGCGTAAACCGGAGGGGAAGGTATTGGTAAGCGTCGTACTTACATAGTCACAATCCCCAACGAGGTATCGTTGGATGGCCATATCGATTATTTCGGGATCAAGCAACGGATTATCGCCGTGTAACTCCACGATAATATCGGCTGCGCAGCTTTGTGCCGCTTTGACGACCCTATCCAAAACATCATCGACGCTTCCACGGTACGATTGAATCCCGAGTCGGTCGCAACAGGCCTGGATTTGGTCGTCGGCGGGTTCAATGGTAGTAGCGACGACGATCGTATTAAGGAGTTTTGAGCGTTGTACCCGTTCTAAAAGTCGTTCCAGAAGCGGGGTTCCCGCGATCAGTTTGAGGGTTTTGCCGGGTAGCCTTGTTGAACCCATCCGAGCTTCAATGATTGCCGCTATTTTCATCTAGACCTCGATATCGTTATAGGTAATGATATGGGAACGGGCAATGGGATTTTTTGTTCGTTTTCCGATTATTGCACGCATATCTTGAGCGGGTATTCCCGTTGCCGGACGCAGGAAAGTAAGCATTGATTCTTTGAGTATGCTTCCGGCTGCAATGTCTTCTTTTGCCGCAACGCTTCTGCGCATTGTACGGCTGTTTGATGATTCAACAGGCTGCATGATCTTCTGAGGTACTCCAAAACTTGCTTCGATCGACCGGATATGTTCGACAAGTAGTTTCATGTCGGCAGGGTCGGCGGATAATGCGTGGTCCCGAAACGTCTTGCCTTCTTTTTCGAGCGTGAAATGTTTTTCAATGATACGTGCTCCCAAGGCGACTGCTGTTTCGCAGGCAAGAGGCCCGATAACGTGGTCAGAGTATCCGACCGGAAGATCATAACGTTGTCTGAGGAATTGGATCGAAAGCAGGTTCGCTTCTTCGATCTTTGTCGGGTATGAGCTTACGCAGTGTAAAAGAGCTACTTGTTTTTCCTGTATCAGCCGCTGGTTTACGGAGCGTATCGTCGCCAGCGCTGCGTCAATATCAGCAATGCTTCCCATGCCGGTAGATAAAAGTATCGGTTTTCCTTTTTGCGCGATAGCAGCGATAAGCGCAAGCGTGGTGAGGTCACCGGAGGCGATTTTAAACGCGGGAACAATCGGATCAAGCAGCTCCACACTTTCGATATCGAAAGGGGTGGAAAGAAAGAGTATCCCTTTGCTCTGGGCATGTTTGGCAAGGGTAATGAAATCATTGTCGCTAAGCTCAAGCTTCTGAAAATGCGCATACCGTTGAGATTCAGCCGGAGTAACGATCTTTTCCGCTCGATATGTCTGGAACTTGACCGCATCCGCATTCGTTCCGGCTGCCGCATCGATCATGCGTATCGCCGTGTCAAGGTCCCCCTCATGATTAGCGCCTATCTCCGCTATGATGAATACGCTCTTGTGTATATCTTTATGTGCGATCTTCATTGTTTTTGTTTCCTATGAGCGATGATACGTTCCGCCAGCCATCGTTCATACTGGCTGTCAATTTGGACGCTCTCTTCTTTGGTCATGATAATATGTCCGATGGTGTTACCCAGGAATTTTTTCTCGGTTATCGCGGAGCGCTTTGATACATAGACGGCTCCGTTAGCTTCATACAAGGCTTCTCGTTCCAGGCGCAATGTCCCCTGATTCGTGCAAATCTGCTCCATCCCTGTTTTTCCGTGCCGGTAGTGAGTGCTTAAGTTCTCGGTTACCGAAATAACGCTATCCGTGTTGAATATCAGCATCGTATCGATCGCTTTTTCGATATGTTCTTTGGTGCGAAGCGGCGCGTTGATATACAGGATGGCTACCATTGCCGGATCGTATCCGGAATCTTCGCGTAATTTCTTAAGAACATAATGGATGGTAGCCATGATCGAGGTATTAGGACGCGCAAGTTCCTGAGAACGACGGATTACTTCTATCCCTTTAAATTTTTTTGCATAGGTCAATACGTTCTGATCCTCCGAAGTTACGATGATCTTGTCAAGAAGTCGGCACTTTTTCGCTTCTTCCAGGGTATATGCAATGAGAGGTTTTTTATGCAGCGTAGAGAGCGCCGAGTCGTAGGTGGCGGAATAATTTCCTCTGGCCGGTATGATCGCCAGGACTTTGGGTACCTTGCCGAACTTTTTTGCGACGAAATCCCGTTTTATCTTTCCTCTTGTCGAGAGTATCTTCTTGGTGTTCTCAGTCAGGTTATTCCCGTGACGGCGATAATAGAATAAAGGCACGTTAACGTTATAGACGTCATATTTTTCGACAAAGCGCAGCCAAAGGTCGTATCCGTCCTGACAGGTGAGGGTTTCATTGTATCCGCCCAGTTCCAGCAGACAGGATTTTCTGATCATGGTGCATGCGCCGTGCGCAGGAAGGTCAAGAATGGTGACCTCTTCACCGATCTTTTTTCTTCTGATGATCTCGATAATGTGATCATGGGCATCTATTAAATAGTAATCGGGATATACGAGGCCGATCGCGGGGCGTTTATCCAAAATCGCGGACATAACCAGCAGCGCGTTCTCATCCAAATAGTCATCGGCATCAAGCCGCATCACGTATTTGCCTTGCGCCAGCCGCAACGCAATATTGTTTGAAACGGTCAACCCTTTATTTTGCTGATGCACGATCTTGATTTTGTGGCAGTGTTCGAATTCTTTAAGCACTTCCGCGGTATTGTCGGGTGAACCGTCGTTTATAACGATCAGCTCCCAGTCCGTGAAGGTTTGCCTTAAAACGCTGGAAATGCTTTTTGCAAGGAATTTCCCGTAGTTATATGAGGGAATATATACCGTTACTTTTATTGGTTTCATATCCGTCCAGTACCTTGTTCTTAAACTTTATTTGGGAAGAACTTTTCCGGATGCTTCCGCGCGAAGGGGGCTGATACGGCCTTCTTTATTCACATACCCTCGGTTACATGCTCCGCAGGTCGCTTTGCTTCCGGAAAAATGGAGTTTTTCGCCGCACGCACACATCCATCCTTTGAGTTTTGCCGGATTCCCGTATACGAGCCCATACGCGGGGACGTCCTTTGTTACGACACTTCCGGCACCGATGAACGAATATTCCCCCAGTTCGATGCCGCACAGTATTGTTGCGTTCGCCCCTATGCTGGCTCCCTTTCGCACATGGGTAAGGCGTATCTGTTCCATTCGGGGAATTGCGCTGCGGGGATTGAAGACATTCGTAAAAACGCATGACGGTCCGCAAGATCGGA
>CAZJJL010000079.1:4527-7207 GCA_964546325.1 uncultured Planctomycetales bacterium
GTCTTCAAGGGTGACCCCTTTATAGAGAGATACGTTGTTCTGTATCTTTGCGTTGTTGCCGATCGTGACGTCGGGACCTATGACGACGTTCTGTCCTATCTTGCAATTTTTTCCTATGCGGGTCGCGGAAAGTATATGACAGAAATGCCAGATCCGGCTACCCTCTCCGATAATGACGTCAGGATCAATGCAGGATGATGCGTGAACGAAATAGTTGTTTTTTTTAGACTTTAACATTTGCGCCATGGTCATCGAGGGATTTTTGAGCTGCGTTAAGAACGCGCAGAACTTCCAGCCCTCCGTCTCCGTTGGTAAGTGGTTCCATGTTCTTTTGGATGCAATCGATGAAATGCTGGCATTCCAGCTTCAGGGGTTCCAGCATTTCGATCTTAGGGATGTGTATATCCCCTTCACGTAATGTCAAGAATGTTTCGTAGGTGCTTCCGTCTTGCTGCCAATCGACGCCTTTATCGTAGAGGCGGACTTTTTCCGAGCTTTCCATGTCGTCAACCAGCTGGCGTGGATGTGTGCTGCGACGCTATTCTTGAATTTCAGCGTCATGAATACAACGTCCTCGATGTTCTTGCGGATGTAGGACATGCCGGTTACACTTACCATCTTTGGTCTTTGATTCAGGAAATGCACGGCTACGGAAATATCGTGCGCAGTGAGGCTCCAGAGGGCGCTTTCTTCGGAGCGGACCTGTCCTAAGTTAACGCGCGTCGAATAAAGATATCGGATATCTCCGAGTATGCCTTCATTGATGTAGGACTTTATTTTCTTAACTGCCGGATGAAAAAGAAGCAAATGCCCGACCATTAATATCCTTTTATTCTTTTTTGCCGCGCGGATCATCGCTTGGGCATCCGTAAGGTTCATTGCCATCGGTTTTTCAACGAAAACATGTTTGCCTTTGTTCAGGGCTTTAATGGCGCATTGAGCGTGGGTGAACGGCAGCGTGGCAACGACAACCGCGTCTATGGTGCGGTTCGACAGTATATCGTCAAAATTCGCGGTAACGGAAATTGCCTGACCGTATTGGTTCTTAACGCGATCAAGCGCCGATTTGTTGATATCGCAACACATCGTGACCCGGCAATCCTTCAGAGAGAAAAAATTCCTTAGAAGATTTTGTCCCCATGCCCCAACACCTATTTGTCCGAGTGTGACCATAGATATCCTCTGTTAGTGAGTGTTACGATACTGTGAGTTTTTTGATAACCCATTTCCTATATTGTAAATACCACTGCACGGTTTGATGCAGCCCGGTATTGAAATCAATGCGCGGCTTCCAGCCCAGTTTTTTTACTTTTGCGCAATCAAGAGCGTATCGTAAGTCATGCCCCGGACGGTCTGCGACATAGCGGATCAGGGAACGCGGTTTCTCAAGTATATCAAGAATGGCGGTGACCACATCGATATTGCGTCTTTCATTGCCGCTGCCGATGTTGTAACATTCTCCGAGTTTGCCTTGAGTCATGACGGCGAGTATGGCGCGGGCGCTATCGTCGACAAAAAGCCACTCCCTGACGTTGAGCCCTTTGGCATAGACGGGCACGCTCTGGTTTTGCATGGCGCGTGTGATAACGACCGGGATCAGCTTTTCGGGATATTGCCAGGGACCGAAATTATTGGAAGGCCTCACGATTATCGCCGGGAAGCCGTATGTCCTGATGTAGGATTTTACGAGCATGTCAGCGGAAGCTTTGCTTGCCGCGTAGGGAGAATTAGGGGCAAGCTGGTGCGTTTCCCGGAATGCGCCTTGTGCGATTTCTCCGTAAACTTCGTCCGTAGAGATATGAATGAATCTTTTAGTACCTGCTTTTCTTGCTGCTTCCATAAGAACATGCACGCCGCCAATGTTGGTCGTAATAAAAACTTCGGAATCCGCAATGCTTCTATCGACGTGCGTTTCTGCGGCGAAATTGACGACGGTATCGGGTTTTTCTCGCGAGAATATATCCGCGATAGCTTTTTTATTGCGAATATCGGTCTTATAGAAACGGATATTGCCAAGGCCCGAGATTCTTTGCATATCCCCGGCATAGGTGAGTTTATCGATAACAATAAGGCGCATGCCTAGCGCATGTGTTAATCGCACGAATGCGCTTCCGATAAATCCCGCACCCCCGGTTATCAAGATCTTTTTAGGTTTCATGCGTGTTTTCCTTTTTTCGAGGCGAGGTAGCCTTGGATACACTCATCCAGACAGTCGTAGATATCCCGCACGGGAAAACCGGTTTTAGCAAGCTTATCTGCCGAAAGGACAAGATTTGTCCGCACCATATTCAGTTGAGAGAAGTCGATCTCCTCAAAGCGAAAATCCGGAACGTGCTTTTGATATCGTTTCATAAGGTCCGTGAAAACAAGGGGCGATCTATTGACGATGTTATATATTCCCGAAGCGCGTATATCGATCAAGTGTTTTAACGCTTTGATGAAATCAGGTATGTATGTTACCGAGTTGGGTAGCGTAATGACTCTCTTGTATCCGATAAGTTTGTCGAGGAGGTTCTTTGGGGTCGAGCGGTTGTCGAGCGGTACGCGTACACGCAGGACTAAGTAGGGGTATTCTTTAAAGAGAGTCTTAAGCGCGCTTTCCGCGTACATTTTAGTTCTGCTATAGTAAAGGTCAAGGAAGTCGGGAACGACAAAGGCGACTCTATTCTTCCTGAAGGTG
>CAZJJL010000080.1:0-7142 GCA_964546325.1 uncultured Planctomycetales bacterium
TGCACTGTACATAGGTACCCGTAAGATTATTGCGTTGATCCATACCGGTGGTAAAGACCAGACAGTGACGAATATGAGCCTCTTTCGAGAGTTCTATAACGTGTTTTCCTGCATTGCTCTTGTAAAAACGAGCAATAAAGAGGCTTGGGTCAAAGACCGTTTTCGCCAGACGCTTACGCAGCTTAAGAAGATCAATATAACGCTCTTTAGCAGGTGGGCGCTTATTCCTGGTATTCAGGAATTGATACTTTTGTTCTGGCTCCTTAGTTTCATTTGGCTTTCGGCGTTCATCTTTGCGAAGCAAAATCCTTCATTGATGATCGGGTACGTGATCATGCTTGTATTTATCAGAAAGAGCGTTCCTTTGTTCGGCGTTGCCAACGAGTTCCGCGCTGCGGTCGGAAGGATGAAAGAGCCACTGCGAAAGATAATCGAGCTTTTTTCCGATAAAGATAAATATATATTCGCTTTGGGAGATACGGAGTTTGCGGGATTACGTTCTTCGATACAGATGCACAATGTCAGTTTTTCCTATGTGCCCGGAAAAGAAGTCTTGAAAGATATCTCTCTTGAATTCAAAAAGGGAACTATGACTGCGGTGGTAGGCCACACAAGTTCGGGGAAATCGACTTTGATGCATTTATTGGTGCGGTTGTATGAATATGACCGTGGCACTATCCTTTTTGACGGAACCGATATCAAGAAGTTCACCTTCGCGTCTTTGCTCAAGCATATCGCGTTTGTCAGTCAGGACCCCTTGCTTTTTAATGACAGCGTCCGCAACAATTTGACCTTTGGATTGGACCGCGATGTTTCCGAGTCTGAATTAGAAGAGGTTACCCAGCACGTGTTTTTGTACGATGTCATCAATAAACTTCCCCAGCGTTTTGATACGGAAATCGGTGACCGCGGTGTTCAGCTTTCGGGTGGGGAAAAGCAGCGTCTTTCGATAGCCCGCGCGTTATTGCGCCGGTCAGAGATCATTCTTCTTGATGAAGCAACCAGTTTTCTGGATACTAAAACAGAGGAATTTGTGCGTAAAGCGATAGAAGAGTTGGGCAAGGATAAGACCCTTATCGTTATCGCGCATCGGCTTTCCACCATATTACGCGCTGATACCATCATTGTTCTTAAAGACGGCAAAGTGATAGAACAAGGAAAGCCGGCGGATCTTTTAGCGCAAGAGAGTAAATTCAAAGAATTCTGGGAAGCGCAGAATAAATCTGTGCCTCGCTAGGGTTTATAACAAAGTTTTATTGATTAGGATAGAGCGTGTATCTATGCGCTACGTACATACATTATGGGTGCGGTTTCAAAGCTTGTTGGTCTCTGTTTTGCCGCTTAAGCTGGCGCACTCGTTGTTGGCTGGGGGTCTTTGCAGGTGCGCTTGTAGCAAAGGCGGGTATCCTATAACATACGTTACTGCGTATAATGATACGTTTAGTGAGCTTGGGGATATCGTAACCGTATCTGCCAAGGAATACTGCTTTCGTCATGGATATGGATACGCATTTTTCAAGACTCCCAATGTAACGGGAAGGGCGTATGTCTGGACAAAGATACTTGTTTTATACGATGTGTGCCGAACATTAAAGCATGAAGCTGATGCATGGGTGCTTTGGGTTGATGCAGATGCGTGTATCGTTTCCCCTGAATTTGATCCGGTGCGCCAGATCATACGGCAAAAACCGCACGGTACCGAGATAATCATCGCAAAAGATATTAACGGAATAAACTTAGGGGTAATGCTGCTTAAAAATACCCCTTTCGTAAGAACCTTATTGCGTAAGATTTGGTCTATGCGTGATTGTCTGGGGCATTGCTGGCAGGAGCAGCAGGCTTTCGTGACTCTTTTGGAGCATAATTGGAACGGCCTAAGTGGGAAAATATCATTTGAGAAACAAGCGGTTTTGAACGCATATACGTATAGTCTGCATCCAAAAGTCGGAAAGCCCTATCCCGAAGGAGAATTATGCCGGGAGTCTTTTATCTACCACGTTCCTGACCTGCCGCTAACCGAGCGAGCCGCGCATCTACGAAAGGTACTGGATGATAGACGCTAATCAGACTGTTACGCTTGATCAATGCCATTTAGATCTTTTGTATGGCTTAATGGTTTCTTTGAAGCCAAAGCATGCCCTTGAACTGGGGATCGGTTCGGGACAGGTAACCGATCTTATTATCAGGGCTTTTGAGTACAACGGTTTGCCTCTTGATCTGACGACCGTCGATAATTGGCTTGATTGGGATTATCAGATGCCTGCTGTGGCAGCTGAATATGAGAAAAAAGGGGTTCATATCGTTACTGCATCGGAAATGGATTATAGCCGCAGTTTGCGCCGTTCGTTCGACCTGATCATCTCCGACGCGGATCATCATCATGCGCATAGTTCATTCCCCATTTTTATGAAGCATTTGAACCGCGGGGGTATGTTCGTTTGCCATGATGTCGCAAATCCTGATTTTCCCAATCTCAGGTTGATATATTCGGCAGTGCGTTGCGCTGGATTACCGCATCTATTTTTTAACGCATCTTCACGGCCGGATGAGCATTGCCAAAGAGGGTTGTTGGTCATATACAATGACGGTAGCCGGTTGAAAACAGCAATTGCTTCGCTTTATATCCGTTTGTTTTCTAAAAAGGCCTCATAAAGGTGTTTCAAGCGCGGCGTATGAAAGAGCGTTGGTGAAGGTATGCGTGAATCTGACTGGCTTAAGCCATCAAAGCCTTTAAAAGCGTTTATCCTGGCAGTATATGGGGTCAGCGTATTGTTGAAACCTTTTAGAAGTAAACGATGCTCGTCGCGCAAGCAAAGGATCGTTTATATAGCCCCGTTTTATTTCGACGAGGAGTCCCTTGTCGGCGGCGGCGAACGGTATGTTGCGGGCCTGGCCATGGCTATGGCGGAATGCCTGAAAACCGTTTGTGTCAGTTTTGGTAAAGCGCGCAAGACTTTTTTTGTCGGCAAGGCGCGGTTTGAGATATATCCTATCAAGAAGAATCCTTTTGATCCGCGATTGTTAGCGTTTGTAAAGGAATTGTTGGGGGCTGATATTGTTCATTGTCATCAATACCGGTATCTTATTATTAATGTAGCTATCGCGATGAGCGCGGTTTTTGGTAAAAAAGTCGTCGTTACCGACCACGCCGGTTTTGGCAGTAATTACGTCGACCATATCCCTTTGCATACCCTTGTCGATCGTTTTTTGGCGGTTTCCCGTTTTTCACTCGGATCTTTGCCTTCGAAAGCGAACTCTGAGGTTATTTATGCCGGAGTTGGAGAGAATTTTATTGAGCGCCCCGTTCCTGCGCAGAAGAAACAGAACGTTCTTTTTGTCGGAAGGATCATGCCGCATAAGGGGATCAATTATTTGATCGAGGCTTTACGCGAAGATATGCGCCTTGATGTCGTCGGCCGGGTCTATGACGAAGAGTACTTTGTATTGCTCAAGGATTTGGCAAGGAACAAGCGTGTTACATTCATTCTGGATGCAGATGATGAAGCCCTGGCACGAAAATATGAAGACGCTTTGGTAACCGTTCTGCCCTCAGTATACGAAGATGTTTACGGTAGAAAACACCGGTTGCCTGAGTTGCTTGGGTTGTCGCTTTTGGAGAGCATGTCATGCGCAACTCCGGTCATTTGTACGAATGTCGGCGGTATGCCTGAGGTTGTACGGGAAGGGGTAAACGGCTTTGTGGTTGCTCCTAATGATCCGCATGCGTTAGCTGAACGTCTCACGTGGTTTTTTAATAACCCTGAAAAAGCGCGGGAGATGGGGCAGAATGGAAGAAACATTGTTCGTGATGGATTTACCTGGGATCATGTGGCAGCTCGATGTGCGCAGCTCTACTTTCGTGAAAGTTGAATATGCATAAAAAACCGGTAATTGCTTTTGTTTCGTCATATCCGAACGCCTGGTGGACAGGATGCGAAGAGCTTTGGAGCCACGCTGCTCTGCGTTTGGCGTCGGAAGGATTCTCGGTGAAGGTCAATTCAGTGCGCTATAATGATCTCCCTGATGTTTTTCGTTCGCTTATTCGAGAGCACGCTGCCATTACCTTCCGTAAAGACCATCTTTCTTTGTTGGGCAGGGTGATGCGTAGGCTTTTGCGCATCGGTAAAAGCTACGAAGAAACCTGGATGCGTTCCCAAAAACCTGAGTTGGCGGTTATTTCAGAAGGTGATGCGTATGAAGGCCGCCGCTGGATGGAAGCTTGCGTTTCGAACAATATCCCCTTTGTGGTGATCACGCAAGGCGCAACACCATGGATGTTCCCGCATGACAGTGAGGTAGGTTGTTTGAGGAAATTATATCAAAAGGCGCGCTTTTGTTATTTTGTCAGTGAAGAGAACCGTGAGGTGGTGCGTTCTCAATTGGCGCTTGCATTATCTCATGCAAAGGTCGTGCGTAACCCTTTCCGTGTCCCCTATGCCGCTACCTGCTCTTGGCCGGGCGAAGATAAGGGGTACAGGTTCGCGTGTATTGCCGCGGCTGAGCCGCAACGAAAAGGACAGGACCTGCTTTTACGAATACTCGCTCAAGAAGAATGGAGAAAGAGGGATATTACCGTTGATTTCATCTCTCAAGGAGGCTGTTCTTTGCAGGCACTTAAAGATACCGCGCGGTATTTACAATTGAGTTCTGTGCGTTTTTCCGGAAAAGTTTCTGATATCAGGAATTTATGGGAGCAGTATCACGGGTTGATCCTTCCTTCTCGAAGGGAAGGCATACCCCTCGTTCTTGTCGAAGCAATGCTGTGCGGCAGGATATGTATTGTTACGGACGTGGGAGGGAATGCTGAGATCATCAAAGACGGAAATACGGGTTTTATCGCCTCGTCCGCATCGGTTGCTGCGTTGGCACGTGCTATGGAAAGAGCATGGGAAAAGAGGCCATTATGGGAAGATATAGGTAAAAAAGCTGCTGTTGAAATTCGACGGATCATTCCTGCTGATCCTGTTGGGGTTTTTTCCGATGAGCTCAAGGTTATCTATGGGAGATAATATGCGCCAGATACATAAGAATATGAAGACAAAAAACTGCTTTTTTTATCTGCTCCTTGCCGTCTTCGGGATTGTTTTCTTTTTCCTTTTCATTGAATTATTTTTTCAAGCCCAATATTTTATAAAAAATAAACATATCTTTTTCAGGAAGAATTTTCATGATCAACGGGAACTTTTTATGTATCATCCGTATCTTCTCGGGGTTGGTAGGCCGAATGCGCGGACAATAAGCGAAGCGGGCACGATATTTACCCATAATTCAAAGGGTTTTAGGACTCAAGAGTTTTTGAATGAGAAGGGAAAGGGGGTCTGCAGGGTGATCACCCTGGGAGGATCCTCTACCTATGGTACGGGAGTTTCCGACGAATATACCTGGCCCGTATATTTGCAGCACTTCCTTGGTAAGGGCTATGAAGTGATCAATATGGGAATACCCGCCTATAGCAGCGTCGAACATATCATTCAGACCGCGTTTGAGGTGAACGATTTTAAGCCCGATATTTGTATGTATTATCTCGGCTGGAACGACGCCAGGACCATGCACGTCAAAAATCTTTCAGCGGATTATTCCAATATACATGCCGCAACGGTTCTGGATACGCTGTATATATTTCGCTTGAAACATTGGGAGAAATCGCTTTTTATGCGTTGGCTCATCAAAGAGGTGAATCGTTACTTTCTTGCGGTCGATCTTACTGCTACGTATGAACATAAAAAGAGCCAAGACATGGGATTGATCGATGCGCGAGCGCTCGAATTATATAAACGCAATATCCGTTCTCTTATAGCGCTTTGTCGCGCGCGAGGAATAACCCCTATCATGGTTCCCCAATTATTGAATTATTCTGTTTTGAAAGCAAATACTCCTTATGGCTGGTTACCGTATGTGAATGACCGTGATCTAAAGGAAGTGATGCGCGTGTATAATGATACCTTGCGTCAGGTTTGTGAAGAAGAGAAGGTTTATTTTGCGCAAGAGGTGTTGGATGAAGTTTTTACCGCGGATGATTTTTGCGATGAAGGTCATTTTTCTGTGAAAGGCAATGAGAAATTTGCCCGCATATTGGCGCGTTACATGGCCGGAAAATTTGAAAAGAGCGGAACGAATAATGCACAATAACAAGCACAATAGCTATATTATCGGCGCAGGTATTTCCGGGCTTTCGGCAGGTATTGCTACCGGGTTGCCGATCCTGGAAGCGGAGGATCACGCCGGAGGATTGTGTTCGACATATTATATGCGTCCCGGAAGTACTACGAAGCATTTTCGGAGGCCTACGGATGATGAGATGTACTGTTTTGAGAAAGGAGGAGGGCATTGG
Source organism: uncultured Planctomycetales bacterium (assembly GCA_964546325.1). Classification (GTDB taxonomy): domain Bacteria; phylum Omnitrophota; class Gorgyraeia; order Gygaellales; family Profunditerraquicolaceae; genus DAONEO01. Next base: position 6,332 of record CAZJJL010000080.1, read on the forward strand.
ATCTTTGGCGATCCGAAATCGACCATGTCGCTCTTACGACTTTTTATTGCGGGGATAGCATTGTATAGGAGGAAAGCTCTTGTTTCCCTGGAAAGTCACAAGACACTTGTTCCGTATCCTCTCCAGGAGAATATTTCGCATCTGCCCGCGCAGCTCGTTAGCTCTATTTTACGCCAGGCTAAATCCCGAAATAATGTAACTTACCCGATTACCATGAAGGAGTGGATGAAGAATAATTTCGGTAAAACCCTCTGCGATCTATTCTTTCATTCGTTCCATGAGCTTTATACCGCGGGCCTATATTCGTTGATTGCGCCTCAAGATAGTTATAAAACAATGCCCTGTGTTTCTTTGACGCCGCAGGCGTGCAGGAAGAAGGTCGCTCAGGGATATAACGAGTTTTTTTTGTATCCTCACAAAGGGCTCGATCACCTGGTTTATGCGTTGGAAAAGCGTTGCGATGTTACCTATAATAAACGGCTTATTCGTCTCGATACGACCCGAAAGAAACTTTATTTTTCCGATGGTTCAAGTCTCTCGTATAATAAGATTATATCCACGATCCCGTTAAATACCATGGTCGCATTAACGGAAACTCCGGTGCACTCAAAGCCCGACCCCTATTCGTCCCTTCTCGTTCTTAATATAGGGGCTACGCGCGGTAAAAAATGTCCCGCGTCTCATTGGGTTTATTTTTCAAACACTAAAACAGGTTTTTTTCGGGTGGGGTTTTATAGCAATGTTTTTGAAGGATTTTTGCCGCGGTCATATCGTCAAAAAAAATCCCGGGTAAGCGTATATGTCGAAAAGG
>CAZJJL010000081.1:0-7138 GCA_964546325.1 uncultured Planctomycetales bacterium
TCAAGAATTTTATCGGTATGTTGGCAGGCGAGCACAACGGAATCTATTCGTTTAGGCTTACCGTCATGATATTCCACAGTAACCTGCGATTTGCAATCCGGGCCTAAATATTTTAATATATTGGCCCTGCGTACGTCTGCCATCCGCTTAACCAACTTATGCGCAAGTATTATAGGCAACGGCATATACTCCTTAGTCTCATTACAAGCATAGCCAAACATAATCCCCTGATCGCCCGCTCCGCCTGCATCTACACCTTGAGCAATATCGGGTGATTGACTATTAATGGAATTTATTATTGCGCAAGTTTCATAATCAAAACCGTATTGAGGATGCGTATATCCAATGCTTTTGATAATCTCACGGGCAAGCTTCTGGATATTAATATATGCGGAGGTCGTAATTTCTCCACCAATAACTAAAAGCCCCATTGTAACGTATGTCTCGCACGCAACCCTGCTTTTATGCTTATTGCGATCAAGCTTTAAAACCTCATCTAATACTCCGTCTGATATTTGATCGCATAATTTGTCGGGATGGCCTTCCCCAACGGATTCCGAACTAAAGAAATACTTACGCTTACTCATTTAAAAACCTCCTAAATTGAAATTGCCTCATTCGGACATTGATTAACACAAGCTCCACATTCAACGCAATCATCGCTAATTACGGCTTTTTCTTTTTCTATCTTTATCGCATTTACAGGACAAATGTCTTTACAGGTTCCGCAGCCGTTGCATTTTTTCGTGTCTACTTTCGCCGCCATAAGCCTCTCCTCTTTATTTATTCTTACTCGGCATCCCGGAATGCGAACCTACACTTGGGCCGGAAACTGCCTTAAACTCTCCTTTTTTGTATTTTTCAATCGCTTCCTTTACCGTACCTGAAGCACCGGTAAATATCTCTATCCCTGCCGCCTGCAATGTCTGAAAGGCGTTAGGCCCGACATTTCCGGTTACCACAGCTTTAATTTTTTTAGAAGCAACAAGCTGCGCCGATTGAATACCTGCGCCTCCCATTGATTCAATATTTGGATTTACAACAGCTTCGAATTCTAAAGTATCAGGATCAACAATAATAAAATGCTGACACCTGCCGAAACGCGGATCTACCTTAGAATCTAAACTGCCGCCTTCTGAAGTAATACATATTTTCATATATTCTCCCCTCCCGAATGATCACAATTATCTTCGTGCGGATGGTCACATACCGACTTATCTAAACCATACCCTTTGCCCGCACCGGGCTTGCAAAGGCTTTCTCCGCCTTCCAACGTGCCTTTTTTAAGCTGTTCGACTACTTCGTCAATTTTTCCGCTTATCCCTACAATCGTCTTGATGCCGTATTCTTCAAAAAATGACGTTGCCCGTGCCCCCATACCACCTGCAACAATACAATTGACACCTTTTTTATTCAAAAACTCCGGGATTGCACCCGGTTGATGACCAGGATTCGCTACTTCCGTCCTCTTGCTTACCTTGCCATTTTCTATGTCAACAAGGGTAAAAGTTGGACACCTGCCAAAATGGGCAGATACAAACTCTCCATCTGTAGATATGGCTATACGCATAATATCTCCTTTTAAACTGGATAGGACAAGGGGATAGAAAACAAAATCTACCCCTTTACCCTATCCGGATTGATTACTCACTCTTTTCTGCCTGTTTTTTTTCAAGCATCTCAATGCGGCCTTGAATATCCTCAAGCTGTTTCTTTAAGAAATCAGCTTCGTCCTTCAGGATATCCGCTTCCTGCTTAGGATTCATTTCAGGCGCATAAGGATACGCCCCGCCAAAAGCAGGAAATCCCATTGATGCTCTTTGCCAGCCGGGAACTCCGGTAGCGTGAAACCAATTTCTCCTGCCTCTGCCACCGCCGCGGCCAAAGAACCCTCTACCCATACCGAAATAACCTCTTCCAGATACAGGATTCGCATAACCGGGCATAGAATAGCCGACACAGAAACCAGCCGCTCTTCCCGTCATCGGGCCTAAGCCCATAGGTCCAGTTCCATCTCCTCTAGGCATATCAAACACCCCCTTTCTTAAACTACTTTTAACTCCATTATCACTTGAATCTATTTTAGCCACACAATACCCCATTCCTCGTCCGGTAAACGGCCCTGCTCCCATAGGTCCTGATCCATCAAATCCCGGCATAGTAATCACCTCCATTAATGTAACTGATAATCATTCTCATATATTGAGAAAAAAATATATCCCTATCCTTTTACACAGGTATTACATAAACCATAAAATTGGATTAAATGATTCGTGATCTTGAAATCATATTTTTGTGATAGCCCCTTCTCTGTTTGGTTAAGCAGCTCAACCTCCTCATCAATAAAATCAGTATAATCAATAACCCGCTTACATTGCGTGCATATCAAGTGATGGTGATGATGCGCCCCCTTAGGCCCTTCTGCCAGCTCGTACCGCGCCCTTTTATCACCGAAATCGAATTTAAAAACAAGGCCTAATCCGGCTAAAACTTCTAATGTCCGGTAAATGGTAGCCAGCCCGATACTGGGACATTTAGAATGGACTTCCATATAAATATCTTCCGCGCTTAAATGCTTTTCTGATTTGGAGAGCACAGCCAGTATGGCTTCCCTGCCGGGCGTTATCCTATAACCGCACCCTCTAAATTTACCATGCCACCATGGCGAACCCGCGCAATTTCTTCTCGGCATATTATATTCCTTAATTGTTGATAATGATTACCATTTACAATAGTATATTCTTTTTTGTGTTCTTTGTCAAGTATTTTTTTAGAAGATGCGGTATTGGGCGGGAAAAAACATATTGTTATAGTTTAACACGCATGGGGATTTTGCCGGTTTTGAAGTGCCTATCAATCCAGCCGTTTTTGACCTTACCTCGGCTATCAAAGTGCTTCACGTAAGGCTTAATATCCAATAGCGGTGTGCCGTCTAAAATATCGACTTCCGAAAATGTGATCGTTTTGCCTTTTACCTTTTTAATCTTCACGATCGAAAAGCCAATATGATTCGGCCTGTGCGGACTTCGTATCGCAAATATTCCATGCTCAACATCCTCAAGGAACGGTTTGCCCGTAAGTCGCTCCTCTTTTGAGCGATTAAAATGATAAATCAAAATAAGGTGCGAAAACCCTTCGATGTCTTTAAGTCCCGCCCGATACTCCGGGAACAAACGAACAATGCCGATAACCCCTTTTTCAAACTTTCCCTGAATAGGAATCCCCTTCGGCTCCTTATAGGGCGTGTTGATTATGCCTATTGGCTTGATCGTGATAGATTTCTTCATTTAAAACGTTACCACCTTATCCGATTCCTTAACAATATCATACATATCCTTCATGGTTAAAATCGGGCACATTTCGGAGCCTTCCTGCTCCCTGCTTTTGATACAGCTTCCGCAGGCATAAATCTTGCCTCCACTCTGCAGAAACTTCTCGGCTTGCTCAACGGTATTGAATTTGTCCGTACCAATCTTCTGATACTCAACACCCTTGCCCATAAAGAAAATTTTAACTTCATCCTTCTGACCAAGCGCGAAGTTCGCATAGCGAAGCGCATTCCAACATGTTTCCGCATCATTACTTGAAATAACTACTCCAATTTTCATTTAAATCTCCTCATCGTTTTATCTCTCTACCAGCGCCTCCGCCAAGCTCGCCATCGTGCGTCTATAAGGTGGACAACGGCCATCCAAACGTTTTGATAAACACAGTTAAACATTTTTTCTCTTTACTCATGCTAAAAAAATCCTTTAGATTTTAGAACATTTTCAACGATTGCTTTTGCGGCCTTGCCGGAAGGATTATCTCCTCCAGCGATATTACACGCAAACACATACGTTGTCCCTTTGCTCTCAACAAAACCAACAAACCATCCTATTTGCCCATTACTATCGCTACCTGAACCGGTCTTACCGTAAAGCGTTCCTTTTTCGGTCTTGGCTACCTCCATAATATCTCGCAATATAGCGACATTATTTTTAGCAAACGGCAATTTCCCATCAAGTAGTTTATTCAAAAGCGCAACCTGCTCATCAGCGCTGATCATAATTGAATTCTTGCCCGGCTTAGGAAGCCAGAAGGTATCAATTCCGGAAGACATATCATTACTGCCATAATCAATCTTATCAACGTACTCCTTCATCCGCTGAAAACCAATCTGGCGTGCCAAAATCTGAAAAGCAGGCACTGCAGATACACGAAAAGCCTGACGAAGCGTTAAATCATGATTCCATCCCTCTATATCACGCTTCACGCCATCCCATTTATACCATGGTTCATCCGGCCCCGGAATCAAACCAAGTTCCAAACCAATTAGGGTATTGTAAATTTTAAAGGTGGAACACGGTGGTAGTCTTTGAGCGCTGCGCGTGGGATTCACACGAGTTGTCTCGCCTGAAGAGCGATTATAAATTACCAATGCGATGTCGTAACCTTCGAAAAGCGACTTATCAATTGCCTGCGCGCACGCAAATACGGGCGCAATCAGAAGAAAACATAAGAGAAAAACGATCAGTTTCACAAACTCCCCATCGAACGTTTTCAAAAAAAACTTCTTCATGTCTTTATTCATTTTTCCGCAACAACAAGCATTTCAAAGTCATCCGTAGTCAGCGTATCGTTTCTCGAATATGCCCCAAGTTTCGCGCCAAAGATGCCGATCTTTTTGAATCCGAGCGTTTTCAAAAGCCACGTGATCTCGCTGGGCACATAATAACGTTCGTTACACGTAAGTTCCCTCTTAGTGCCGGAATCGTCCTCAAAAATAACAGTGTTATGATCACGGAAAGTCATCAGATCAAAGGTGCACTCTTTACACTGAGACTGGCCTTCTTTCTGCTGCGACGACTTATAGAATTCATTGACCGAATGAAACAAGGGGAACAATCCGTTTAACGCGGTAAAAATAAGTTTACCGTTATTTTTAATCGCTTTTGTTGCTCCTTTTAGGATCTCAAAGTTCATCTCATCTGTTTCCATAAGGGAAAATCCGCCTTCGCAGAGCATAATTCCCAGGTCAAACACACCATCAAATGTAAGCTTGCGGGCATCTTGTATTTGGAAATCAATGGTTACCCCTGCCGCTTGCGCCTTTTCCCTTGCCCTTTTGATCTGATTCTCGGAAAGGTCAACTCCGGTCACCTGATATCCCCTCTTTGTCAGTTCAATCGCATGACGACCGGTGCCGCAGCCGATATCAATAATCGTTAAAGATTTATCGCGATGTATCTCCTTTTCTATAAAATCGCATTCCCCGATCGTCCCTTGAACAAAGCATTCCTGATCATACTTCTTGGCATAATTCTCAAATAGTGACTCATACCACTGTTTCATCTGCAACCTCCGGAACTTATTTCTTTAAAAGTGAAAATAGCAACCACGCAAGCGTTAAAACAAATAATATTGCATACGATAAAAGATTAGCTATAAAAACACTCTTACGTACCAAACCTTTATCAAGGCTCTTGAGCATTCTTCGAGCAATTACTGTCTCGATAGAATAAGAGGCAAAAAAGAATGGGATCAATAAAACCAGGCTGGCGGCGGGCATCATCCAATACAGATCCGACTCATAAGGAATTAACCAGGGAGCTTGCCAAGTAACCGCTAAGAACTTTTTTAACGGAGTTTCCAAACCATACGCAGCTCCTCCGCCTGTGAACATTTGAAGCAAAACAAGCAACACCCAGGTAACAGGGATCCCGACAATCGTCGAAACGGCATTCATCAGCGCCGATACCTTAAATGCGCCCTTAAAATCAATGCGCGTTACCTTTAACAAAACAAACGCCTCCAAAAGGATTATAGGAAGTAGTCCTATCAAAAGCATCGGTAGCGTTAAAAATATCATAGGGGCGCCAATATCTGCATACGCGGGAGTCACGACACTCAACAAGAGAATCAAGAACCAAACAAAGAAATGTAATTTTTTCATCATGCACACCTTCCCCTTATTTCTTTTTAATAATATCCCGGATCGCTTCGTCCAACAGCCTGTTGAATTCCCCGGGTTTCTCCAGCATCAAGAAGTGTCCAACGCCATCCATATAAACCACCGAATATGATCGTATATGTCGACGATTCGCCGTTTCATCGGTTGGCCATAAACGGGCGTTTATGCACCGGACAGGAACCTTTACGTCTTCTAAAAGCTTTGCTGCCCCTCCGCGTACATAATCGCTGAACATATCGTCAAAGATGCTCATACTGACCTGCGAAGGAGCCGACGACATGTCCGCTGCTACCCAACCAACCAATTCCGGATCAGCCCCTTTAAGGAACATGCTTTTTACGAACGTAACCGCTGCGCTTCTAAAATCAACTGAAAAAGGCTTGAACATCTCATCGATCTCTTCCCGCGTCAAGGTCGGCTCGACATTTTGCAGCGTATCCACCGCAATAATACCGATGACTTGCTTCGGCATTAAAAGCGCAGCTTGCGCGGCAATTGTCCCGCCCATTGAATGACCGATCAAAATGACGCGTTGCGCACCGGTCGCATCAACAACTGCCTTTACATCCTGAGCAAATGCCTGCCTGGTATAGTCCTTACGCATCAATCCGGAGTTCCCGTGGCCTGCCAGATCAAGCGTCACAACCCGGTATTTGCGGGAAAACACCGGGACTTGCTCGCGCCAGTAGCGGCTGTCACAACTCCATCCGTGTATAAAAACTAATGTAACGGTGCCTTTACCGTAGACCGAATATGAGATCGGTGTTTTATCCGCTGAATCCACGACGCCGGAACCTTTATAGCACGCTGACGCAAAAACAGATGAAACCAAAAGCAAAACACCCGTAACGCTTATCGCCAAGATCCTTTTAATAGCCATTGCCGCCTCCGAATAATGATAATTCCGGTGACACACTACGTGATCCTAAAGGTAAAAATAGAAACGTCCCCTTTATTCAAAATAGAAACGTCCCCTTTATTCCATTATTTTTTTGGGAATCGGCTGCGTACCCATTTTTCGATTTCAAAAATGATAAAAATCGATAACCCGATCAATAAAATACGAGCCCATGCGCCCAACGCGATCGGTGCGCTGTGAAAAAAGCGGTTCATCGCCGGGACATAGGTAAAAATCATCTGCAACCCCAGCATTATTAAAACACCGGCTATCAGCCAGCGATTGGC
>CAZJJL010000082.1:0-7067 GCA_964546325.1 uncultured Planctomycetales bacterium
GGCTCTACACGCATCGTCGTAACAACTGACCTTGAGTTTTTACGGCAGTCTGTTGCGGCATGTGATATCGAGTCTGCTTTGGTGTATCTGCACCCGTATTTCTTCGAACTTGACCCTGCCGAACAACGAGAAGTTCTCTATCATGAGATAATCGTCCATATTACCTACGGCATCCTTGATGAGGAGCTAGCCAGCGCATACCGTTTAAGTGATCTCAGGGATCCCGATGGATCAGCTATTAATGAAATGCTTGCCTTTACCATGCCGTTTGACCCGGATAAAAATATGGATCGGGATCCAGCGTATGCGTTGCGTAGGGCATTTCTTGACGCGGTGGCAGCGTTCCCGGGACCCGACCATATGAAGCGCGCCTATATTGATATGGTTCTCCATAATAAATCATATACTATTGCTTCTTATTCCGATTATTTTGAGGTTCCGGAGTATGTGGCTTACCATTCTCTTGAGTTTATGGCGAGTATCGCCCGTGAAGAAGATCCGTTGCTCCGCTATGCCGGGATTGACCGTGTTAAAAAAGAGCGGTCCGGGACGAGCGTTCGTATCGAAGACGCTTTATTCGTTGATGCAACGGTATATTACCGCAGGGTGTTCATTGATCCGAATATTTGCCGTAGCTATGATATTCGCGGAGTAGCTATCCCTGAATTGATCAAACGTGCCGACACGCAGGCTATGACACAGAATATGACGGATAAAGTGCAGTACTATCTGAGCCGCGCGGTTGTGTATTTAATGGCCTATGAAGTTGAATCTGCGCAGCGTGCGTATCTTGAAAGCAAAGGAGCTGACGCCGCGTATTTTGAGCGCACACAAATGCGGCAAAGGGAAGTGTCCCGGCGTTTTGATATTGCGCGAACAAGCCCGTATTTAGGGATCGTTGCCCGTGATGATCGTCTTGCGTCAGGGCCGATGAATGATCAGACCAGGCGATCGTTGGAACAATTAAATGCGTATCGCTTAGCGCATGGGTTTGAATCTATAGAATATATCCCTGCTTTCAGCGAAGCGGCAGTGCGCGCTTTTGTGGCAAGCGGCGTTGATGTCGTTGATATCGGTATGACTTCGACGCCTGCGCTTTTGGAGTCGCTTCCGCTTCTAGGCTCGAACATCGCGTGTATGAATACCGCATCGCATTCCGAAGTGCGTTGGGGAGGGGACAAATTCCTTATCGGTCCCGATAAAGATCTGCCGCTTTCTAGGACATTACCTGATGGCACCGTTCTGAAGGGGACGCATGTGATCCGTCATGAGGCGAATCAACGCCGGTTCATTAATCTGAACAAAAGTCGGCTCGGCGCGGTTACCCGGTTACCGGTTGTTAATGCCCGGACAGGGGCGACAGCCGTCGATGAGCTTGTTAACGACGTGAAAGCAACGCTTCTTTGTTCGCCCATTCCTTCCTGGGAACATGAGGTATTTTTGGACGCGATTGATCAGGATTGTATGACCAGCCTCCAGCCGTATCGGATATTAGAAGCCTTGGAACATTTTAGGCCGGCGGTGTGGCCTTCTACGCTTGAAAGTACCAGGATCGTTGTGGATTGCGGCAATGGTATGGCCGCAAAATACGTGAGGGGCCAGATCGAGCGGTTAGGCGCTGAAGTGACCTATCTTAACCCTGAGCCGGATGGCACATTCCCCGCGCATCTTCCTGATCCGACATTATCGGAGAATCGTCTGCAGTTGCGTAAGGCAATGGAAGAACAGGATGCCGATCTAGGGTTTGCCTATGATACGGACGTAGACAGAATATTTGTTGTGCTGCGGTTACGTAAAGCCGAAGAAGCGGGGGTTAGTTCCTTCCATTATGTTGAGCTGGCGGGTGATTTTATCGGCGCGGTAACGTGCAAAGAAGTCGCGCGGCATTATCCCGGCTCCGTGATCATCGGTGATGAACGCAATAACTTCGCCGTCCGTGAGCTTGTCGAGTATGTGGGGTGTAGATATTTCTTAGGATACGCCGGATATACGAACATTATTCAGAAGATGAAAGCCGCAGGCGGTGTATATGGGTTTGAAAAGACCGGGCACTTTTTCCCGCGCTGGGATTTTAAATTCGATGATTCGGTGTATATTTCGGCGTTGTTCGCGTTGGTGTATAAGACGCATCATTCTTCCGCTGAAGAGACGCTTGAGGGGATCAATTTTTACGCGGAAACGCCTGACCTGCGCGTGCCGTGCACTTCGCTTGAAGATATGCGCGCCGCGTTCCTTGAGATGCAGGATGCGCTGCGCGATATTCTTAAGCCTCTGGGGTTTGATGTTATGGAGGATCTGGCGAATCAATCTGATCTTGCTATGGGCACACCCGACGGCAGGATGTTTGCGGTTATCCGCATATCAGGGACTGAGCCTCAGATGACTTCTGTCGGCCAGGTGCATGAGGAGATCGATATCTATTTACCGCATGAAGAGCAGGAAAGGTTGCGGAATGAGGCATTATCCGAGCTCTTATTGACGGGTGTTTATCGTTTGATGATGCGCGATCCGCGGGTGAATTTCCTCGGATTTGATTTTTGTAAACACGAGATCATCCCGATCATCTTGTTAGCTGATGCAACGAACGGAGAAGACCGGTATGCTTGTCTTGAAGCTATTGAATATTATGTGGATGCGCTTGGTAACGATGGGCATCAGGTCCCTGAAAAGGATAGGATCTTTCTCTCAGGCCTCCTTGAACAAGCGCTGCCGCGCAATGATGACTGGCATCGTTTTGCGGCTGATCGGGATAGATTATTGCGGCGGCTTACGCAGTCTAATGCTTATCCGTTAGTAGTGCCGCAGGAAGCTCATGGTCGGGCAGATCGAGAATTTGGAGTGAACTCCGCAGTTGGTGATGCGATCATGGAAGGTTTTGCGTTTAGCCCCGGAGCGGTTTCAATGAGGGGTGATTTTTATACCGCGCTTACGCGGAGACTTGTTGAGTTGGCAGCAATTGCTTGGCGCGCTCCTCCTGTTTGGCATCTGGTGATAACCACTGATCCGTCCCGCACGAACGGCAACGTCGCCGCCTGTAATATCGATACCGCAACGGTTTATCTTCACCCGTATTTCTTTAAACTATCCGAAGCAAGGCAGCAGGAAATCCTTTACCATGAACTTATCAGTCATATATATAAAGGTATCAGGGATGAATGTGCCGCTTTAAGAGATACGCAGTCTTATTTTCCGGGTAGATCAATGCTTGGAGAAAGAGCAATTGAAGATAGATCTATCGGTAGGGCTTTTGCTATGGGGCCTTATTGGGGGGAGATAAAATCAATGGTTGAAGATGAAACTGGCGCACGGTTCATCGTTGACCTTCATAGTTGTGTTACCGGTGTCCGGGACATCCTTGGGTATGAGCTGGCGGCGAAACGCTTACCTGAGGCAACGGAGCGGGCTGTGCACGGTTTCGTAAGAGGGTTACGATTGCAACCCGATCTATTTACCGGGGTCCAAGCCCCTGCTTTTTGTCAGGATTTCATGGAGCTTTTTAGAGAGCATGCGGCATGTAGTCGGATATTTCTCATTGACGAAAATCCTTTTGTTTGGGGACTTGGTGGGATAGTAAAAACTTCATGCGGAAGGGGACGATTGGGAGTTTCTCTGGTATGCGAAAGCCTTGTCCGCGGTCTTATAAGCGCCTTTGAAGCCGGTGAAGAAATCTCTGATGAGGCGTATATGGCGGAGAAAATCGCCTTTTTCCATGAGGAAGCGGAGATATTCTGTGCTGATTGGTGGGCGAAACATAAGACATTACCGTTACTGCAAAAATTATTGGATGCGGGAGTCATCAGTGTTACGGACGTCTCCGAAGCGTTTCATGACAATATTTTATTCTTGAATGACGCCGGGGGAGAAAACGCTTCTTTAACGGCGCATTCTCTTTTGCGCGGGATCGGTAACGAATACCGGACAGAAAAGTTAATACAGGCGCGGAATATGTGCATGTATGAAATGGATACGGACGGGGGTTTGTTTGATGTTCAGGATTTCTTTGCTCATGTTGAACGGGAAATCGGACCTCCTCAAGAGCATGAGAAAGTACTCTTGCGGATGAACGCAGCGGTTTTTGATGGGCGTCCTTTGGCGCGGGTAAATTTTGTCGTTTTAGGGTGGGGTGTACAGGATTGGATCTCTCCTCAGGGGAGTAGAGAACTGACAGCAAGGATCACGCAGATGTCTTTAAAGTCGCTTCTTGCATTTGAACAATTACAAGGTAGTTATATCCATTTACCGGTAGAGATGCTGCATGATGCTCAGCCGAGGTATCGCATGCTGCGGTGCCGTAATGACGGTATAGTTCCGAGCGGGGCTGACGGAGGAGAAGGGGTTGTCTTTAAGATAACCGCATTTTTACCTGAAGGGGAGCGTTGTTTCGCGCTTAAGTTTTATAAGGAGCCTTTTGAGATCGATGAGGATTATTTAGTATCAAGAGCAGAGGTTCTTCGGGGAATAAGCATGATCCCAGGATTTGTCCCGATCATCGGACGGTCTGTTTTGAATAAACAGCGTTCACTTGTTTATTATTTATACGAATATGTTGACCCCAAGCAAGAGGCTACATATGAAGATCATGAGAAACGATTCCGCGTAGCAGTATCGTATTTAAGAAGTTTGCATGAGGCCGGATATTATCATAAAGATCCGCATGAGGATAACATCATGGTCGATGTGAATGACCAGGTGTGGATCGTTGACTATGATAGAGGGGCCGGTAGTCTTGCGGTGAGCGATCCGTCACGTGCGAAACATTTTGTAGCAAAAGATTGGGTTGAATTCTATCTTGCTTTCCTGGAAACATCTTGTGATTCCGGTAGCGAAGAGTTGGAAGAATATATTGTGGCAAGTATGTGCGACGATTTTTATCAGCTATTTTTCAGGGAACTGGGGCCGGCTACTTTATCGGAGTCATTCGGGTATTTTATGAGCGTGGTTGCGGATTCTTTCTCAAATGATTACTTGATCGGTCAATTTGAGCAAAGAGCAAGGGAAGCGATCAGGAGAATATCCGAGCGATCGGATCCTGTTGTGGGCGTAATTTACCCGAGTTGTGAGCGTGTCCGAGAGCCGGTTTCTCAGGTAAGGATAGATAAGAAGAGGAACGCGTATCCTCTGAGCGTTCCTGCCCCATTTGTTTCCGCAGGATATGCGACTGATGTGGACATATCGATCGCACCTGCGTTGGCGATCGGTGAAATGATGGGGGTGTCGGAAGATAATGGGGCTATGCTGCGGCGTCTTTTGGATGAGCTGCGCAATTTGTTAGGCCGCGCGCCTCCTCAGCAAGAGTATACACTGGTTATTACGACTGATCTGGCCCGCACGAACGGCAACGTCGCCGCCTGTAATATCGATACCGCAACGGTTTATCTTCACCCGTATTTCTTCGAGCTTCCCGAGAAAAAACAGCTGGAAATCCTCTATCATGAGCTTATCTCCCATATTGCAAAAGGCATACGGGATGAAGCGGAAGCATTCGCGGATTCTCGGGAATGGTTAAGACAAGCCACGACCGGTCTATTGGCGGATCGCGCCATGGTTGTCCCGGCTGATCATTTTCCGCGCGCCTGCGCGGAGGCTGTAGATAATAACACCCGACAGGAATATACCCGTTTTTGTTTAGTCGGTAAAGTGGGTGTTTGTTTTTACATCGTTGGTGGATTGCTGGGGGCGTGTTTGAATATACCTAATCCATGGCCTTGGTTGGGTAGCTTAGGAGTTTCAATAGTTGCGGTTGTGCTTGGATGCGCGGTTTTATTGGCCGCGTTCATGACGCTTAAAAAGGGCTGGAGAGACGCGGGTTCAGCCCCGGGAGAAAAATTGGTAATCGAAGGCATATATCGCTATGCGCGTCATCCGTTGTATCTGGGTTATTTTCTTGTAGCTATTGGGGTGGCGTTGAACTGTCCGTTTATGCTTTTTGGCCTGCCCGGCTTTATACTCGCTTTTGTAAGCTTCAGCAGGGCAGAAGATATTCTTCTCCGTGAAAAGTTCGGCGCTGAATTTCTACAGTATCAACGGTCAACCGCGGCTTTTGGTTTGAAGTTCACCGGAAGGTTCGTATATACAGCTCTTTTTTCCGTGGCGGCCTTATTGGTTTCTTGCGGGGTTGCTCATTCCAATAGTTTGATGTACTTCTTACCCGATGTGTTGGTGTCACTTGGCGCATCGGTGAATATAATGCTGGTTTTGGTTATGATCATGGCGCTTTTTTATAATGGGGAAGCTGCAAATTCAGCTGTTGATGCGGTTGTTGCGGTGGAAAAGAATATTGAAAATGAAATTTTGCAGTTTGATTCGCAGGTGGCGGAGAAAAATGAAGTTTTTCTTTCCAGGTTCTATCATGCTATCAAAAGAACTTTTCGTGAGTTGAGAGAGAAAGTAGCGCAGGGCAGAATGGATCCTTTTGCGGAGGTTAATCTTATGCAAACAGGAACTTCTTTTGATTCTGATAGTTGCCTGCATCCTGTTGATCGTGAAGTAAATCTAGGATTCTTATGTATTTCCGGAAATCCACTTAACCGGGGCCACGAGTTGATCGCGTTCATGGCTATGAAGGAGCTGGGACTTGATACGGTTGCCATTCGCGTTCAGGGAATAATTAATTACAAGAATCTCTATGCATCCGAAAGGGTTTCCATTGAAGACCGCCACTTTATGGTGAGGAGATCAATCGAGGGTTATTTCCCGTTGTTGCGTTATACTGATTTAGGAAGTGAAAAAGAAGCGGATGGTTCTGATAATCAGCGTGAAGGAGCCGAGGAGATGCATCGATTACTCGCCATGAATGCGGATAGAAAGGTGCATGTATATTATCTTATTGGCGCTGAGAATGAAGAGCGCATGTGGAAATACATGCGTCAGCAGTATGAGATGATGCAACGATTTGGCTATGGGAATAATTCTAACCATAGGATAACTTTTGCGGTTATCCAGCGTGGTGAGTATGGTAAGACCGTTACTGAGGAAGATTTGTTAACAATCTCTCAAACCATACAGCATGAGCTGGGTGTTGAGATCCCGCTTGATGGGGCTGTGGTTAAGGACCCTGACATCGATTG
>CAZJJL010000083.1:0-7061 GCA_964546325.1 uncultured Planctomycetales bacterium
ATTCGCGCAATTCCTTAATGGAATCTAAACTCACGGCCATGATAAGTACCCTTTCCGGGGACACCGTAGGCATAACCTACAGGCCCTTTTTCATCCGCCCTTATGAGGCGACGCCCCTTTGCCATTCATACACCGACAAAACAACGTGGAATTCTAGCAAAAGGATTAAAAATTACTTCTTTCTATTTTTCGCGTCATCAATAGGCTTGGCGCGCCCTTTTTTTGCTGCCTTAGCCTCTTCCGTAAGATCAGGAGCGACGATATCCTCGATTTCCTTGATCTTAACTTCTTCCTCAGGAAGAAGTTCGCCCGGTTGCGTTTCGCTCTCCTGCTTTTCTTTCGCCGCCACGCCTTCCTGCGCCAAATACGATAAGAACCGTTTTCGGCCTTCAATAGCAGCATCCGCGATTAACGACGTAATCAGCTTGATCGATTTGGTAGCGTCGTCATTACCCGGGATCGGATATGCAACATACGACGGATCCGAATTGGTGTCAATAAGCCCGATAACCGGTATGCCAAGTTTGCGCGCTTCTTTTACCGCGGTATCCTCTTTCTTGGTATCAACGATAAAAACCGCCTTCGGCATGCGCTCCATCAAAACGATACCTGCGAAATTCTTCTTTAACTTCGTAAGCTCTTTTTCAAGACGCGCAATCTCTTTTTTCGTGATCTTTTCATACGTACCGTCTACCTTCATCTTTTCGATCTCTTTAAGGCGATTGATGCTCTTTTTAACGGTCGTAAAATTGGTCAACATACCACCGGGCCAACGGTCAGTTACATAATACATCCCTGAACGCTGCGCTTCCTGAAAGACCACTTCCTGCGCCTGTTTCTTGGTCCCGACAAAAAGGATAACTTCTCCTTTAACGGTCAGATCCAAAACAAAATCACGCGCCTTGGCAAGACACTCTTCCACTTTTTCAAGATCAATGATGTAAATCCCGCTTCTCTCGCCGAAAATAAACTTCTTCATCTTCGGATTCCAACGGGATGTTCTATGTCCGAAATGAACTCCTGCTTCCAACAACTGTTTAATCAATTCACTAGGCAAAGCGTGTTCCTCCTCTCAAAACAACTTCCGGCTTACCGTCTATCATGCGGATTTAAAGCCATTACTGGTTGCGCATCCCCTGATTTATGCGTTATTGATAGACGGCAAACGCTTATAGCCAGCATGTGGCTTTTTTAAGCGCCAATCCAAGCGCAAAACCAGAGTCTACGTGTAACATTGCGTGAAAAATCTCTCAATAAAACGATTTTATCCTAGAGAGAAAGTTAAAATATATCATAAAAGCACGTATTATGCAAATTATTTTTGATTATTTTTGCAGTTCTTGCATGCGGTATAATTTTGCGTATAAACCGTCTTTTTTAAGCAATTCTTCGTGTGTCCCCGCTTCACTCATGACCCCTTTTTCAAGGACAATAATCCTCGAAGCATTGCGCACCGTTGAAAGCCTATGCGCCACCACAAAGACCGTGCGCCCTTCAATAAGCCTGTTTAAAGCCTCTTGTACGATGCGCTCGGACGCCGTATCAAGCTGCGATGTCGCCTCATCCAGCAAAAGGATCGGAGGGTTTTTCAACAATGCCCTGGCTATAGCCATTCGCTGGCGTTCACCTCCGGACAATTTCATCCCCCGGTCCCCGATCACCGTATCGTAACCTTCCGGAAGATGCGTGATAAAATCATGGATATGCGCCTTCTGAGCGGCCTCCTCTATTAAAACCTGGTTCGCCGCGCTTGAGCCATAGGCAATATTCGCCCTAATCGTATCGTTAAAAAGGATCGTCTCTTGCGTAACAATGCCTATCTGATCGCGCAATGACGTAAGGCTCACCTCTCTCGTATCGACGCCGTCAATAAGGATCCGACCCTGCTGCGGATCATAAAAACGGGGGATCAGGTCCAACAACGTGCTCTTCCCGACCCCTGATGGCCCTACAACCGCTAACATTTGGCCGCGTTCAACCTTTAAATTAATGCCTTTGAGTATCTCTTTATCCCCGTATCGGAACCAGATATCATCAAAAACCACGTCATGTTTAAAACCGGACAATTTCTTTGCCGCGGCATTCTCTTTTACCGTAGGGAATGTCTCGAGAACTTCATGAATGCGCGTGCTGGCAGCCATAGCCTGCTGATTCACCGAATGCACCTGGCTTAATTTTTTAAACGGTCGTATCAGCGAGAATAACGCGCCGAGAGATAACCCGAATACACCGAAAGATATCTTGCCCGCAAGGACATCCTTGCCAACCCAGACAAAAACCGTAATACCGGCGATACACCCCAGGATCTCCGTCACCGGACTTAACAAAAGCATGCGCTTGATCGATTTCATGGAAAGCTTATAATAATCCCGGTTGATACGATCAAACCTGCCGATCTCATATCTCTCCATATTAAAAGCCTTAACAATGCGCGCGCCGATAATCGTCTCATACAAAACCGAATTAATATCAGCCATCTTCTCCTGGCCGCTCTTGGAAAGTTTGCGCAAAACCTTCCCCACTTTAATGATAGGAAGACTGATCACCGGCATAAGGATCACCACAACGATCGCCATCTTCGGATTAAGCGAAAGCGCCATAATACCAAAGAGGATCACCTGGAAGGTCTGATAAAAAAGATCCGTGGAGCCGTAAGAAACCGCATTCTCAACCAGCTTAACGTCGTTGGTAATGCGGGAAATAAGCTCACCCCCGCGTTTATGCGTAAAATAATCGAGCGATAGACTCTGTAATTTCGTATAGAGTTGCGAGCGGATATCCCTGACTACGCGCTGGCCGATATCCGACATTAAATACCCTTGCAAAAAAGAAAAAAGCCCCTTGAGAAGGAAAAGGATAACGACAAAAATTGCAACCCCTTTCAACAAAACATCCGGAGGCGTTGCGTTCAAATAGGCAATAAGGTTATTGATGAAAGCGGGCATTTTTGCGGGGATCACGATCTGCTTATTGGTCATGATACGGTCAGCAACCGGTATGATCATAGCCAGCGTCACGTTATCGAAAAGCGCTGAAACGCCCATACAAAGGATCGCCAAAATAAACGTCCCCTTATGCGGCTTGATAAATTTCAGTAACTTAAAGTAATCCTTCATCTTTCGCTCCAGAAAAAAACACAATAATACGCATCAGTTTGTCGACTGACAAGAGATCAATCGCCAAAATTTCAGCTATTTTAGCACACTCAAGTATGCTTGTCGAGCAATTGTGTGGTTATTTTTTGCTGCTCTATATAGGTAAGGAATTCCCGGCTGCAAGGCTCGTTCGCTATTCAAAGGCCATAGGTTGTTTTCTCCTCAGGGAGGCTTACAACACTCTCCTTTTTCATGAGCTACAAACTAAAATCACTTGCGTGCGAATGCAGAGTCTGCTATCATCAAGTTTATGAAAAAATTACGCGTCGGGGTAATCGGGGTCGGACATCTCGGCAGTATTCATGCCCGTATCTATAAAGAGCTGGGCACCTGCGAGCTTGCCGGAGTCTGCGATATCGATACAACAAAGCTCGCCGCAGTCTCCTCTCAACTGGGCGTACCCGGTTTTGATGATTATCATAAGTTTTTCGGGAACGTCGATTGTGTCAGCGTGGCGACACCGACTAAAGCGCACCATGCCGTTGCCAAAGATTGCCTTGAACACGGTATCCATTGTTTAGTCGAAAAGCCGTTTACGGTAACACTCGCGGAAGCGGATTCTCTAATCGCAACAGCTGCGGAAAAAAAACTCGTCCTGCAAGTCGGGCATATAGAACGCTTCAACTCGGCTTTCTCCGCAACGCAAAAGATCATCAAAAACCCGATATTTATCGAATGCCACCGCCTGAGCCCATTTCCCAACCGTTCTCTTGATGTTGGCGCAGTCTTGGATATCATGATACATGATATCGATATTATCATCGGGCTTGTCAGGTCTGGCCTTGAACGCATTGAATCGGTAGGTATTAATGTCCTGACGCCGTTTGAAGATATCGCAAACGCGCGCATCACGTTTGCAAACGGTTGCATCGCAAATCTTACCGCAAGCCGCGTTTCCGACGAAATCATGCGGAAGATCCGCATTTTTCAAGAAGGCGCCTATATTTCGCTTGATTATAAAGAAGCAAAAGCGTCGGTATACCGTAAAGCCGGCCCCGCGATCACCAAAGAAGACATCCCTATCGAAAAAGAACAGCCTCTCCAAAAAGAGCTTGCATCATTCCTCGAATGCGTAACTTCCCGGAAAGAGCCGCTCGTATCAGGCCCGGTTGCCCGTGAAGCGCTTGCCGTTGCCTTAACTATTCAGGACCAGATATGGCAGCACAAAAAAAAGTAATCATTGTCTGCGGAGAACCATCGGGTGATATCAATGCGGCAAACTTAGCACGAGCGCTCTCTACCGCGATCCCCGGCATCACGATCATGGCTGTCGGCGGACAACACCTGCGCCAAGCAGGCGCGCAGATCATCCGCGACATAAAAGACCTGTCGGTCATCGGCCTGTTTGATGTCTTAAAGAAACTTCCTCTCTTCTTCAAACTCAAAAAGTTCATCCTTGAAACGGTCGAAGAACAAAAACCCGATGCTCTTATCCTGGTTGATTTTTCCGGATTTAACCTGCGGCTTGCCAAGGATATCAATAAAAGAGTGCCGGTGATATATTACACAAGCCCGCAGATCTGGGCCTCGCGTTCCGGCAGGGTTGCGACCATTAAGAAATTCGTTGATAAAATGATCGTATTCTTCCCCTTTGAAGTTGATTTCTATAAACTGCATGGGCTCGACGTTGATTTTGTCGGACATCCGCTTCTTGAAACCGTCAAGCCGACTCAGGATAAGCAAACGTTCTTACACGATATCGGGCTAAACCCGTCACAATCAACGATCGCGCTCCTTCCCGGGTCCCGCAGATCCGAAATTACCAATATTCTGCCGGTAATGCTTGATGCCGCGATTCTCATGCAAAAACAAACTCCCGGGCTCCAATTCATTATTGCTCAGGCGCCCAACATCGATGAGTATGTTTACGAAGATATTTTGAAGAAAAAAGGAATGACGCTGCTTATGGAAAAAGGCAGGGCTTACGACTGCATCAACGCCAGCGACCTGGCATTAGTTGCCTCAGGAACAGCAACACTGGAAGCAGCCATTCTCGGAAAACCATTGGTCGTTATTTATAAAATGAGCCTTTTGAATTATCTGCTCTATAAACCGCAAGTGCGCGTCCCGTATATTGGGATGGTCAATATCGTAGCGGGTAAAAAAGTCGTCCCGGAATGCATTCAATTCAAAGCTACCGGCAAAAATATCGCGCATGAAGCTTTATCCATACTACACAATACGCAGGAATATGACCGCGTGCTCAAAGAACTTTCCTCAATGAAAGCCTCGCTCGGACAACCCGGAGCGCCTCTGCGCGCTGCCCAGATCATCGCAAAGTTCCTCTCTCGATAGAATTCGGTCGCAAGCCAAGGCGAATCATGATGGTGCGCAAAACTCAACCACGTTATTGGTAAGATTTCGCTGCAGCAATACGCTCATCAACCGGAGGATGGTCGTAGAAGTACATTTTGATAAACCAGGAGGGTTTTCGCTCGGAGAGATTCTGATCGGAAAGCTTTTCCATCATCGCAATAAACGCGCCGGGATCCTTCGTAACCGAAAGCGCCATGCGATCAGCGCTACGCTCAAAACACCGGCTCACCCAATTACCAAACGGCTGCATAACAACACCCAAAATGGTCAAATACATGAAAAAAATCGGCAGAGCCGCCATATCAGACAACCGAGGCAAACCAAAAAATGATGCGGCATCGTAACTCGTTAAAGCGATCAGGTAAAACGATATGAACGTAGCTACCCCGTTCATCAAGATCAGCTTAAGCACGTGCCTCAATTTATAATGCGCAAACTCATGCGCGAGGATAACCCCTATCTCTTCATGAGAATATTTATTCCGTAAGGTATCGGCAAGAAGAACGCGTTTTGTCGATCCCATTCCCGTAAACGCAGCATTCGCCTTAACGGTCTTCTTGCTGAAATCGATCTCAAAGACATCGAGAAGACGCACCCCCATGCGCCCGGCAAGATCCAAAATACGCGCCTTCAAAAGCTCGTCTTCCATCTTTTTTGATTTAAAAAAAAGCGGCATAATGATAATCGGAGCAACCTTTGTCAATACGACGCTAGAGAATATCCAAAAAAGAGAAACATATATCCACCAATTCTGCGGGAACCGGTTGACAACGTAAAAAAGCGCCTGCGTGAGGATCCATACGATAATAAAAGAGATACTAAGCCCTTTTATCTGGTCTTTGAACCAGTCACTAAATTTTTGCGTGGAAAGCCGGAAAGAATACTCGAGGAGGAATGAGCCGTAGAAATTAAACGGGAGATTGAGGATGAAATATCCCAAGAAGGCAATACCCAAATACCAGGTCAAAGCAACGAACGGGATACCCGACCAAGCCCCTGCTCGCGCAGCTAAAAGCGATGAGAAACCAAGCCATTGGAACAAGAACAAAAGAATAAACAGATACGCCGTATCAAAAAGAGCCAGCTGGTATTTAAGACTCGAATACCGTCTGGCCCTTTGCTGAACTGATTGCTCGCCGTTGCGGGAGAGCATGTAAATTATTTTGAAGGTTCTACGTTAATAAAGGTACGGAACTTACCGTGAGGGGTTTTTTTCCTCGTAAAATAGACTTTGCCGGCGCAGAGCGCAAACATCGTTCCCATGCCTTTTACGTTGACCCCCGCTTTATAGGTATTTAACGCCCGCGCAAGGATCGTCCCTGTTTTTACCGGCTGCCCTGCCGTAACTTTTAACGCTTCATCCTTCTTTGGTGTTGCTTTACCGCCAGCCATGAATATACTCCCTTGTAAGAACCCGGTTATACCCGGGCACATTTACCTTGTCCTTTTAAAAAACAAGGTCCACCATACTTCCTGAACAACGGCGTACTATACCATAAAATCCCGAGCCAGGCAATACTTTTCCCTTATTGCTGATACAACATACCTAAGCCTAAAGCAGGACCTCTTCTTCCTTGGAAGGGATATACG
>CAZJJL010000084.1:0-1976 GCA_964546325.1 uncultured Planctomycetales bacterium
GGTCTTTTGAAAAACCCGTCGCAGACCATGCTTTCTGAGGGCCGTATGAGAGCCAGAAATTTCTGTTTGCTTTTGATAGCGCCAGATCAATGCGGGAGACCGGTTCAAGAAGGAAATAATTATTGCCTGATTTAAGGTCACCGCCAAGATGGGGAGTGACAGAAGACATCATCGGAAGATTATTGCAGAGAGGCAGATAGAGCGTATTGATGGTGTTCGCGTTATGAGAAACAAAACTGCCTTTAGTGTCGGTAAACTTCCAGAGAGTGTTCTTCATAAGGATTCAATGTAGCATATTATTGCAGGGTTTTCAACGGTTTCCTCTTGTTCTTTTGCCTGCGTGATATGCATTCGGCGCACTGTGCCTTTTGTCGGATTCGGTTGAAATTGCGCTACGATGCCGCGGATCCTGGCTTGGAGCATTTTCGCAGGATCGCTCGATTTTCCCCAGCGTGGAAAATCTTCGCTCGTGGTCGTCACGCTCGCTCTCGCTGGAAGTATTCTACGGGCGAACCGTGCCCCCTCGCGGCCTCCCACGTCCTGCTCAAAATACTCCAAGCCACCCGCGGAAAGCGAAGTCGTTTAATAAATGAATCTGGGATATTTTCGAGCGAATGGAGGTTTTAGGCAAAGCAGCTTGAGCGAGAAAATATACCGGATTCATGCAAATGAGTGAGTACTATGTTACACAAACATCGCTTTATGTTATAATATCTACCTATGCATACAAAAATCACAATTCCCAGGGCGGTTATTTTCGATATGGACGGTGTTATTACCAATACCATGCCGTATCATTATAAAGCCTGGCGTCAGGTGTTAAGAAGCGTGGGAATTCAGGCGACGAAATTCGATATTTATGGTCGCGAAGGGCAGGATGGCTTAACGTCGATGAAAAGGATTTTTGCGGTGTATCATCGTCGGTTTTGTGAACATGAAGCCCGCGCGCTCTTGCGTCAAAAAGAAGAATTATTCAAAAAGATCGTGCGCAGGAAATTTGTGAAAGGTTCACGGCCTTTTATTCGCCAGCTCAAGAAAAGGGGGGTGTTATTAGCCTTGGTTACCGGAACTTCTCGGCATGAAACAATCAAGCTTTTGCATAAAGATCTGTTGCAGCTTTTTGATGCTACCGTAACCGGTGATGAGGTCAGTCGCGGCAAGCCTCATCCCGAACCCTTTTTGAAAGCGTTACAATTGCTTTCCATAAGCGCGCAGGACGCGCTTGTTATCGAGAATGCTCCCTTCGGTATCGAATCTGCTAAGCGAGCGCATCTGTATTGTCTTGCCCTTGAAACGTCGCTTCCCCGGAAATATCTTCGTAAGGCTGACCGCGTTATCTCTTCATTTCAGGCGTTGAGGAAAATCATTTCTTTGTAACGCTGAATGATGATTCCTCCCGGAATTAATTGCAGCAGCGCTTGCATAAATTTTCATTCACGGTATAATACTTTTATGAGCAAAGATTTTTTTACGACAGTTGAGGAAATTCGCACAAAAGATGCCCGTTATAAGGCTGATGCCTATGAGTTCGTCATGCATGCATTGACTCACACGCAGAAAAAGCTTAAGCGCGGCGGACATGTGACCGGTAAAGAGCTTCTTGAAGGGATTAAAGAATACGGCCTTGAGTTGTACGGCCCTTTGGCAAAAACGGTTTTTTCCCATTGGGGGGTTTATACGACGCATGATTTCGGCCAAATCGTTTTCAATATGGTCAGCGTCGGACTTTTGGGTAAGACCGATGAGGACACTATCGATGATTTCCGCGATGTCTATGATTTTGACGACGCGTTAGATGTTTTTCAGGTAAAGAAAAAATGAAGTCGTATACGCATGAGTTGTGGTTTAATACGGATAAACGGCTTTCATTCGTTAATATTACGCCTGAGGTAACGGCCGCCGTTAAAAAAAGCGGCATTCAAGAAGGATTGTGTTTGGTTAATGCGATGCATATTACGGCGAGCGTTTTTATCAAC
>CAZJJL010000084.1:1986-6303 GCA_964546325.1 uncultured Planctomycetales bacterium
TCTCATGGCGAAACGTATGTCAGATGATGTTATCGTTTTTATCAACGATGATGAGCCGGGTTTGCATGAAGATTTTACTCTTTGGCTGGAAAAGCTGGCACCGTACGCAAAAGGGTCGTACCGGCATAATGTCGGTGAAGATAACGCTGATGCGCATTTGAAACGTACGGTTATGGGCAGAGAGGTCGTTGTGGCAGTGACAGCGGGAAAACTTCATTTTGGCCCTTGGGAGCAAATTTTTTACGGTGAGTTTGACGGGCGGCGAAAAAAGAGGGTTTTGATCAAGATAATCGGGGAATAAAATGAAAAAACGTATTTTCTATCACGACACTGATTGCGGCGGTGTTGTGTATTATGCCAATTACCTTAAGTATACGGAAGAGGCTCGGACAGAATATTTTGAGGAAAAAGGTATTTTTATTAAAGAATGGGCAGATAAGGGGGTCTTGTTCGTGGTTGCGCACCAGGAAATTGATTATCGACATCCGGCAGTTTATGGAGATATCTTAGCAGTAAAGACCCGTATTGCCAAGATCGGCGCTGTTAAGATCGAGACTGCGCATGAGATTCGTAATCAAGAAAATACGCTTATTTGCGAAGCACGGATCGTTATGGTTTGCGTGGATAAAGATATTAAGCCGCGCGCTATACCTGACGAAATCACGAAAACCTTAAAGGAGGTTTAAGCAATGATCCTCTTGATACTGGCGGGGCTTTTAGGATTAGCGGCGCTTGGATTGATCGGCTACGTCGTGTATATGAACATGGCGGGGCGCGCCAAAGAGGGATCGTCAGAGAGCTTTACGGCACAAGAACAGGTTGAAGAAGTGCGGGAAGAAGCGGCTCCTGAGCCTGCGCTTACAAAGCCGTCTGATGAATCAGAAGCAATGGCGGCGGAACTATCCAGCCTTAAGTCCATACATCGGGCTTTGCAAGCCGAGTTCGAAAATTATAAGAAAAATAATGCGGGAAGCCAGGAGGAAGTTGAAAAGCTTAAAGCCACGCTTGCCGCCGAGCCTCCCAAACAGGATGATTCCGCGGAAGTTTCGCGTTTGCGAAGCGAGTTAGGTGATTTTGAAAAGCTTGTCGGAGAAAAGAATTCCGCTTTAGAAAAGGCTTCTCAAGAAGCAGCTAACTGGCAGGCCAAGTTCAAGGAAACGCTTGCTGCTAATGAAGCTTCGGCGCAAGAGATAGCTGCGTTACAAACGAAGTTAAAGGATGCGCAAGCCGCGAAAGAGTCGTATCTGAAAGATAAAGAGGAATCCGCTCAGAAAGCGGCATTACTGCAATCGTTGACGAAGGAAGTAGAGGCTCTTAAAAAGCAACTTGCTGAAAAAGATGCCGAAATAACGCAGCGTACCGCTGCTGCGCAGGCTGCCTCAGGAGACGCCGTGCGGTCATTGGAAGAAGAGCTGCAGAAAGCCAAGGCTGAAATGCAGCGGTTAGGCGATGCGCTTACTGCCCGGGAAAAAGCTCCTGCGGTTGCTCCGGAGGAACTGGAGGCTTTGCGAAAAGAGCTTGCGGATAAAAATGTTGTTATTGAAAAGTTGAAAGCGCAGGTACAGACTCTGCAGGATGCCGGCGCGCAGGCAGAGAATGCTTCAAAAACCGAGCGTGCGCAACAGGAAGCGTTGCGTCAAGAGATAGCTGATAAAGACAGCGCTTTGGAAAAGCTTACATCGCAGCTTGAGAATGCATCGAAACAAAAAGGCGTTTCTCAGGAAGAGTTCGATAAGCTTAAGGCAAAGCTTGAGGCTGCTGAAAAAGTGCTGCGGGTCGTGCATGGAGCTGCCTCGTGATGAAACAGGATGCAAGACAGTTTATTCTTTTGAGCCAGGCAGGTTGTCTGCTGCCGGGGCTTCTGCTTTTTAATTTTGTTTTTGGCTGGCTTTTTTTAAAACCGCTGATCTGGATCGCAGTCGAGTTGGTCTTGTTACTTTTATTCATGGTAAATAGCGTTGTTACGGCGCGAAAAGTCATGTCTGTTGTATCTTCGAAAGATGATTCCGTTATCGATGTAGAGGCTCAGGTCGTGGATGATGAGCGCGCGCATACGAGGATTACGGAACGGAAAGAATAGTATTATGACGTCTTAATTCGTAAAGGTAGGAATATCTTGGGGGCGCATATCTGGGGATATGCGCCTTTTTTTTATGATGGACGCTCATACAAACGATGATCTGGAGTTTGCCCGCCGTTGCGTATCGGGAGATCCCAAGGCCTGGGATGATTTTATCGATCGATACGCGAAATTGCTCTATAGCGCGGTATATGCGACATTACGCTTAAAAGGGTGTAGTGTTCGTATGCATGAATATGCCGGTGATATCTTTCAAGATGTCATTGTGTTCTTGCGGAATGATGCTTTTAAGAAGCTTGCGACATTTCAAGGGAGGAACGGTTGTTCTTTGGCAACGTGGCTGAGATTGGTTACGGTACGTTACACGATCGATTATTTACGTAAACAGAGGACGTCGGTCTCACTGGATGCCGCTGATGAGAGCGGAAGGAGATTGGCCGATCTTTTGGCCTCCGGCGGTATCAGCGCCCGGGACTCTGTGATTGAAAAGGATGTGCTTCTTAAACTTTCCGAATGCGTGGATAGGCTGTCGGGAGAAGACAAGTATTGTCTTGAACTGTTATTTTATCAACGGCTTATGCCGGTAGAGGTCGCTCGAACACTGGGAGTTTCGCGGCAGGTTGTTGACGTCAGGAAAATGAGGCTTTTGGAAAAATTGCGGACGTGTTTTCAAAAAAAAGGTTTGTTAGATTTATGATCGTATGCCGTCTTATGTAGGAGGAGGCTTCGATGGGCAGAGAGTTTGAGCTTTTGGTGCAGAGAGTATACGGCGCCTGGAGAAAAAAACGCCGGGGGTTTATCGAGCCTTGTCCGGATGAAGAGTCGCTGGCTTTATTGAGCCAAGGCCTTATAGCGCGCGAAGAGGCAGGCGCATTGCACGCGCATATTGTTCGATGTCCTCTTTGCGCGGAATATTTGGCTGCGTCAATACGGGTTTCGGCGTGTGCGCAGGAAAGTGTCCCCGCCCATCTTTTAGTCCGTCTCAAAGAACGTTCGGTACGGCCGGTGTTTGCTATGGATGTTGTTCTGCGCATTATCGGTTCCGCGGTATCGGTATTGCGTACGACCGGTGAAATCCTTAATCCCCGCGATACCTCTCTTGCGTGCGCGTATCGGGGTAAAAAGAGGCCCCTTCAAAAAGAGATCACGATACGGGAAGATTTCCGTTCGTTGCAGGTTGAACTTACAATCCGGAATAAAGGGAAAGAATCATTTGCTCTTGCGGTTTGTGCATGGACAAAAGGCAGGGTCTTTAAGGGGATTCGATATACCCTTGTCAAAGACGGTATTGAGCTTGAGTCGTATCGAACGGATGATGGAAAGGCCGTTTTTGAGAATGTATCAAACGGATTGTATACGATCTATCTGGCGAATGCGGGTAAAGATGTTTCCACGATAAGCTTGGATGTGAAGAGATGAAGCGTGTCAACCGCGTTTTAACGCTTGAAGTCCTCTTTCTTAAAGATTCTCTTTCTATGAGTATTTTTGAAAGCGACGAAACGACTTCGACGCTTAAACATTATTCTCAGAGGGTTTTTCATGCGCAGGCTGTCGATTCGATATGCGCAGAGATCGCGATCCTTTTGCAAAGCCATCAGACCAGGGTGTTGAACCATGAAGTAAGGCTGGAACATTTAAAGAAGTTATCGCGTTTATTATGGGATTCGCTTTTATCCAGACCGGTCAAAGACCGTCTTATGCGAGCGTCGACATCGGCGCTTATTATCCGTATTGATGAAGAATTAGTAGGTATCCCCTGGGAGCTTCTTTTTGACGGGAATAATTTCTTATGTTTGAAATTCGCGGTTGGGCGCCTGGTTAGGACAAAACAATCACCTCCCGAGCCGTCGTATCGGTCGAACCAAAACAGCCAAAAGATGCTTATCCTTTCTAATCCGACCGGAGACCTTCCATGGGCGTACCGGGAGGGAATACGTATCAAGACATTTTTAGAACGTTGCCGTAACCGGGTTACGGTTGATTTTAAGTCAACGTCGATAGATTCGCTGTATGTGAAGAAAAACTTGCGGGAGTATGATATTGTCCATTTTGCCGGGCACTGTCAGTTTGAGATCAATGACCATCGCACGTCAGGGTGGGTTTTGACGGACGGGTATTTTTCGTCCGCGGATGTCATGGCTTTGGGAGAGAGCGGGAATTTGCCTCATTTAGTGTTTTCCAATGCCTGTGATTCAGCCCGATTTTCCGTTGATCCCGGCGGCCAGTTAGCGTACCGG
>CAZJJL010000084.1:6353-6912 GCA_964546325.1 uncultured Planctomycetales bacterium
TTTATTCTCGGGAACCAGGCATTATATAGGCTCAATACGTAAGATTGAGGACGCTTCCTCGCTTACGTTTGCAGGGGAGTTCTATAATAATTTGATGCGAGGTTATTCTGTTGGAGAATCCGTGCGTCAGGCGAGACTGCACATTTTTCGCGGCAATAAAGCAGGGGAATGCTGGTGGGCTAGTTATATAATGTATGGAGACCCGCATTTCTCGTTGTTCTTTAAAAAAACAAGGCGACAGGAGATTATAAAGGGATGGAACCGGTACGTAAAGAAAGGCCGTTTGTATTGGCTGCGTATGTTGCTAGTAGCGGGAGTGTTTATTATCGGCGCTCATGTGGCCGCTTTATTGCCGACAAGAAATCCATCGGCGTATATGCTTTTTCTGCAGGCTCAGAGATCTCTTGCGCAGGGAGATAACGACCATGCTTTGCAGTTTGCGCGCAAATCTCTTGCGCATGATCCTGGCTACTTGGCTGCGTATCGACCCGTGGCAGAGGCGTATCGGCGTTTTGGTGATTTTGACGCCTTCGTGCTTGATGCGCTCGCGGGGAAAAAT
>CAZJJL010000085.1:0-6907 GCA_964546325.1 uncultured Planctomycetales bacterium
TACACGGACCTGTCACGGGCGGTCAAACAGGCCGCGGAACAGTATAAACAAGATGTGATTGCGGGGGGGTTCCCGGCAGCAGAACACAGTTTTACGATCAAGGAAGAGGAATTTAAAAAGATAAAGCCATGAGACGGAAGAAACGCTTGTTCAAGGTGATTACTCTTACGGTTGCGTTTTGCGCGGCGGTAGCATACATTGCGTATTTTGCGGGTCCGCGCCTTCTGAAGATGTATGTGCATGCCGGTATCGGTTTTATCCACCGGCAGCCGATTTTCAACATGAAGCCCACTGAAGTTCCTATCCCGATGGATATCGATGAAGCGTACGCGCAAGAGCTGAAGCCGTATGAATTCTCGGATGTATCCGTTTCTCTTCCGAAAGAATTTAAGGTTGTGCAAGGTGAAGAAGAGAAGACGTATTATAAGAAACGCCCCTGGAAAACGATGGGTTCGATCGTGTATCTTCTCTATCAGCCTCCGGATTATTTCGTTAATTCTTTTCCTGATATTAAGGAAAAAGGTGTCACTGACGATTATACGTTCGTAAAAAGGACGATGTGCTCTGATGCCGATAGCATCCGAACGATTACCGACGCGTTTTTTGTGGTCATGAAAAGCATTTTTACTCCTGATCTGGGTGATCAGAAAAACTTGTGTATGATCAGTTTTGAGGGGGATGGGAAGAAAGGGTTCATATCGTTTAATCTGGGGAAAAAAGAATTCGCCTATTCGGCCGATATATTTGACAAGGATCGTAATTATTTCAAGATTTTCTTGCGGGATAGATCAAGAAAGATCGACCTCAAAAAAGTGTTCACGATCATATCTACGATCCGCAAGACCGAGAGTCCGCAGTAGTACGTATCGGTTTGCCAATGGGGTGCGGGCTCTGCGCTCTTGACCGCGATTGCGTAGTCCCTGAGTTTAGGTATAGCGTTGAAATGCGGTTATCCTTTGTTCTCTCAAAGTGATTTCGCTTGACTTTCCCCGTAAATTGAGTTACATATAAAGGTCTATGGATACTCCTAGCGTAATGGAAAAAATCACCTCTTTGTGCAAACGAAGAGGGTTTATCTTTCAATCGTCGGAAGTCTACGGCGGGCTGAGCAATACCTGGGATTATGGCCCGTTTGGCGTCGAGATAAAGAATAATTTGAAGCGCTTATGGTGGAAGTCTGTTGTCTATGAGCGAGACGATATTTTTGGCATGGATGCGGCAATTCTCATGCATCCGAAGGTCTGGGAAGCTTCCGGGCATGTCGAGAATTTCTTTGATTTAAAAAGCGATTGCAAGGGCTGCAAGAAACGCTTTAAAACCGCTGATCTTAAGGACGCAAAAAAATGCCCGGAATGCGGCAGCGAGTTGACTGAGGCCAGGCCGTTCAACCTGATGTTTAAGACCCATCAGGGGCCGGTGGAAGAAGCCTCGAACGCGGTGTATTTGCGTCCAGAGACCGCGCAGGGTATGTTCGTTAATTTCCCCAATATCCTTGATTCGAAGCATCCGAAACTACCCTTTGGTTTAGCGCAAATCGGAAAATCATTCCGCAATGAGATCACTCCCGGCAACTTTACCTTTAGGACCCGCGAATTCGAACAGATGGAGATCGAGTATTTTGTAAGGCCTGAGGATGCCGATGTCTATTATGAGAAGTGGGTTGAGGAGCGCTTCCTCTGGTATACGCAGAGCTTAGGGATAAAGGCAGTGAATCTGCGTAAACGCGCGCATGAAAAAGATGAGATGGCGCATTACGCGCGTGCCTGTACCGATATCGAATATCGTTTTCCGTTTACGACAAGAGGCGTTAGTGATGATGGCACATGGAGCGAGTTGGAAGGCATTGCCAACCGCAGCGATTTTGATTTTAAACAGCACGAGAAAACCAGCGGGAAGGATTTCTCTTATTTTGATGAAGCCGCAAAAGCGCGGTTCCATCCATTTATCATTGAGCCTTCCGGGGGCGTGGACCGTTGTGTGTTAGCGACGTTAGTGGATGCTTACAACGAAGAAAAGGTCAAGGATGAAAAGCGCGTTGTTATGAAGTTCCACAGAAATATAGCTCCTATAAAAGTTGCGGTGCTGCCGCTTTTGCGTAATAGGCCGGAGATCGTGGAATTGGCACAGAAGATATCCAAAGACCTCAAACAATCCATAGTGACTGTTTATGACGATACCGGTTCCATAGGAAAACTTTATCGTCGACAGGATGAAGTAGGAACGATGTATTGCGTGACCGTTGATGTCCAATCGTTGGAGGATCAGCAGGTAACGGTTCGTGATAGAGATTCTATGCTGCAAGAGCGTATCAGCGTTGATGCGCTTAAATCGTATCTCGTTAAGAAATTAAGTTGAAGTTCGGCGATCGGTCATCGGTGCTTGGTCAGCGGCGTATAGTTGTACGCTGACCGTTAACCGAAAACCGCTAACCGTGAAGGGTTGTGAACGATCTATTATTACGGACAAGCAGTTGAACAAGAAAGGCAGGAGTAAAAGAAATGGCTAAGAAGTATGTGTATTCGTTCGGCGGTGGTAAGGCGGATGGCAACGAAAGTATGAAGAATCTTTTAGGCGGCAAAGGCGCGAACCTTGCGGAAATGGCCGGCCATAAAAATCTGAAGCTTCCGGTTCCTCCCGGTTTTACGCTTTCAACGGAAGTCTGTACCTATTATTATGCCAATAAGAAAAGCTATCCGAAAGAGCTTAAAGCGCAGGTTAATGCCGCTTTAGCGCAGGTTGAGAAACTTATGGGCAGAAAATTCGGCGATCCGGTGAATCCGTTGTTGGTTTCCGTTCGTTCAGGCGCGCGTAAATCGATGCCCGGGATGATGGAAACGGTTTTAAACGTCGGTTTGACCGAGAAAACGATTCCCGGTTTGGTTAAGCAATCGGGTGGCAATGAGCGTTTTGTCTATGATGCATATCGTCGTCTTATTACGATGTATTCAGACGTCGTTATGGAAAAAGCAGCCGGTATTGAGCCCAAAGATGATATGGGTATCCGAAAACAGCTTGAGCGTATTATGGATGAGCTCAAGAAGCAAAAAGGATACAAGGGCGATACGGATATGACTACCGATGACTTAAAGAAACTTTGCGCGGCTTACAAGGCAAAGATCAAAGAAGTCCTTGGTAAGGAATTCCCCGATGAGCCTGAAGCTCAGATGTGGGGTGGTATCGGAGCGGTATTCGCTTCATGGAACGGGAAACGCGCTATCAGTTACCGGATCATTGAGAACATTCCTCACGAGTGGGGAACCGCAGTCAACGTTCAGACCATGGTTTTTGGTAATATGGGGAACGATTCGGCAACGGGTGTTGCTTTTACCCGCAATCCGGGCAACGGCGATGCGCATTTCTATGGTGAGTATCTTATTAACGCACAGGGTGAGGACGTGGTTGCCGGTATTCGCACTCCTGCGCCTATTAACGAGGAATCAAAATCAGGACAGAATTCGAGTTTGACGACGTTGCAACAGGCTATGCCGAAAATCTACGCCGAGCTTTTTGCGATCCAAAAACGTCTTGAAAAGCACTATCGCGATATGCAGGACCTTGAGTTCACCATTGAAAAAGGCCGCTTGTTCATGCTTCAGTGCCGCGTTGGAAAACGCAACGGCCCTGCGGCAGTGCGTATGGCAATGGATATGCTTAAAGAGAAATTGATCAGTAAAGAAGAGGCTGTTTTGCGCGTGACACCTGCGCAGCTTGATGAGTTATTGCATCCTATCATTGACCCGAAGACCGAAGCTGCGAATAGACCTGTTGCAAAAGGTTTACCTGCGGGCCCCGGTGGCGCTTGCGGACAGGTTGTTTTCAACGCCCATGATGCGGTGGCTTGGTTTAAATCAGGCAAGAAAGTCATTCTGGTCCGTGAAGAGACCAATCCGGAAGATGTCGACGGCATGAGAGCGGCGGAAGCAATCCTTACCGCGCGCGGTGGTATGACTTCGCATGCGGCATTGGTTGCCCGCGGTTGGGGAAAGTGCTGTATCGTTGGATGCGCTGCGTTGCATATCGAAGGTAAAGAGCTTCACGTTGACGGCAAGGTCATCAAGGAAGGCGATTGGATCACCCTGAATGGTACCAAAGGTACCGTGTATTTAGGTAAACTTCCTATGATGGATGCCTCGTCTGAGAATAAACTCTTGAGTGAGTTCTTGAAAATATGTACTACGGTTAGAAGGCTTGGTATTCGTACCAACGCCGAAACTCCGGAAGATGCCCGGAAAGCGCGTGATTTCGGCGCCGAAGGTATCGGGTTGTTCAGGACGGAGCATATGTTCTACGGAGCGGGCTCAGACGAAGCGCTTTTTATCTTGCGTAAAATGATCATTTCAAAAACGACGGAAGAGAGAAAGAAAGCGGTTGACGAGCTCTTCCCGTTTGTTAAGAAAGATATCAAAGGCACTCTTGCGGCAATGGATGGATATCCGGTTGTTATTCGCTTGCTGGATCCTCCGCTTCATGAGTTTGTTCCTCAAGAGCAGTCGAAGCTTGAAGAGCTTGCCAAGGAACTGAATGTCAATATGGCTGAACTTCAAAAAAGAGCTGAAGGTTTGCATGAATCGAATCCGATGATGGGACACCGCGGCGTGCGTCTTGGCATTACCTATCCGGAAGTAAGCGCTATGCAGATCAGGGCGATTTTTGCGGCAGCTGCCGAGTTAATAAAGGAAGGTAAAAAACCGTACCCGGAAATAATGGTTCCGGTAGTCTGCGATGTCAAAGAGCTCAACGATCAGTTAGTTCTTGCAAAGCAGGTTTATCAGGAAACACTTTCCAAATACGGTATTAAAGCGATCAAGCATATGTTCGGTACGATGATCGAGATCCCGCGCGCGGCATTTATGGCTGACCAGTTGTCAACCGTTGCGCAATTCTTCTCATTTGGCACCAATGATATGACCCAGATGAGTTTTGGTTTCTCGCGCGATGATATCGGCGGGTTCCTTCCGGATTACATTAAAAAAGGCATCTTGCCGGAAGATCCGTTCCAAACGCTTGATCAGGCCGGTGTCGGTCAGATCATCAAGCTGGGTATCGAACGCGGCAGAAGCACCAACAAAAAGCTTGAAGTCGGTATCTGCGGCGAACATGGCGGAGATCCCCGTTCAGTGGAATTCTGCCATAAGGTCGGCATGGATTATGTCAGCTGCTCACCGTTCCGAGTTCCTATCGCGAATCTGGCTGCAGCGCAGGCCGTGCTGAAAGAAAAGAAAACAGCTTCATCAAAAACAAAGAAGAAAAAATAAAAAGACGGTAGTCAATAGTCGGTAGCTTATGGTATAATATACATTCACCATAGGCTATCGACTATAGGTTTTATATTAACCATGCGAGGGTAAATGGAAGCGCTTAAAAACTACCTTAAAGAAGTCAGGACTATCCCGTTACTTACTGCCGAGCAGGAAGTTGAATTAAATAAGCGCATTAAGAAAGGCGATGAATATGCGCGGAAGGCAATGATCCGCGCAAACCTTCGTCTGGTCATCAATATCGCAAAGCGGTATATGTATTTAGGTATACCGTTCCTTGATCTGATCGAAGAAGGTAACATCGGTCTTATGAAAGCGGTTGAGAAATTTGATTCCCGCAAGGGGTTCCGTTTCTCAACGTATGCCGCCTGGTGGATAAAGCAGAGTATAACGCGGTCGATCTCCGAGCAGGGGAAGATGATCCGCGTTCCTATTTATATGAATGAGCTTATCGCCAAATGGAAGAAGACCAAAGAGCAACTCTCCCAGAAAACCAAATCAATACCTTCCGACGAAGAAATTACTAAAAAATTAAAGCTTTCCGATTCAAAAAAAGAGCAGATATTGTTTTGGCTTTCCACGACGACTTCTTCGCTTGAGGCTCCGCTTGATGATGACGGCAATAGTCAGGTTCTTGACCTTGTGCAGAGCCAAACGGCTGTGCAGCCTGATGCGCAAATCGAACATCTTTTGGATAAGGAGAGGATCACTAATCTGCTTGATCTGATGAATGACCGTGAGCGTGAGATCCTTGATATGCGTTTTGGTTTGCAGGATGAAAAGATCCATACCTTAGCTGAGGTCGCAAAAAAAATGGGCGTTTCGCGGGAGCGGGTACGTCAGATCGAAGAGGCTGCGTTGAATAAACTGCGTAAATTCGTTAAGGAACAGGAGAAAGAACAATGGCAAAGAAAATAGCGTTGAAAGACTATATCCGCAATATTCCCGATTTTCCTAAGCCGGGCATTCTCTTCCGCGATATTACGACGCTTTTACGGGATAAAAAAGCGTTTAAAACGGCGGTCAAAGCTATTGTCGATAAATATAAAGGTAAGAAAACAGATGTTGTTGTGGCTGTTGAGGCTCGCGGGTTTATTTTAGGAGGTGCTATCGCGCATATGTTAGGGGCCGGGTTCGTGCCGGTCAGGAAGCGCGGAAAACTTCCATGGCGCACGCAATCAGTGACGTATGACCTTGAATATGGCACTGATACGTTGGAGATCCATGTGGATGCCGTTGGCGCGGGGGATAAAGTATTGATCGTTGATGACCTTCTTGCGACCGGCGGGACGGTAAAAGCAGTGCTTGATCTTATTAAGCAGGCAGAAGCTTCTGTTGTGGGTGCCGCATTTTTTGTCGAGCTCAGCGAATGTAAAGGCCGCCAAAAACTTCAAGGGGTTCCGATCTTTTCGCTTATAAAGTATTGATATTGTTCTATCGTCGATGGTCAATAGCAAATAGTCTATGGCAAAGCATGAATATTTAGATTTTATTCCTTATAAGCTATCGACTATAGTCCATAGACTATAGACCAATTCGCCCCTGTAGCTTACCCCGCATAGCGGGGTTTCGCTAATAAGCTTAGAGGTGCCCAACCCCGCATAGCGGGGTTTCGCTAATAAGCTTAGAGGTGCCCAACCCCGCATAGC
>CAZJJL010000086.1:0-1659 GCA_964546325.1 uncultured Planctomycetales bacterium
GCAAGCGCGTATTCTTTTTTCGAAGTAACGCGGTACAACATATTAAAAAACGCATAGGCATCAAGATTATGTTCGGTTGAATACCAGGATACTCCGGGGCCGCCGCGGATACCCCCTTCAGGGTCTTGATTCTGCAAAAACATGACGGATTGGGCAATATCTTCTGCGAGCGCAAGGTAGGAGCGGTCATTGCTTTTATGCGTATACTGCACAATGGCGATCCCCAGCCACACATTCGGCCCTACATGCACGGTGTATTCCGCCGGAGAACCATCGTGGGCATAATACGCGTTCACAAACCGGCCGTCCAATCGCTTCGCTTTTTTATCAAAGAAATCGAATATCTTCTTTGCCCGCTCAAAATCGGAAAAGATAGTATACGCCTGCGCAGCCAACGATTGATCGTACATAAACGCCCATCCGTCGAGATTTTTATCACCCTCAAAACTCATCACCAAGCCCGTATGCGGATTCTGATGCACTTTCAGCCATTGGTACATTTTATCGAGGCTCGATTTTTCAAGCGCTGCCTGTTGTTTGTCGGCCCGTTGAAATTCGGCGGAGACAGATGCTTCCTTCTCCTGGAGAGCGGCAAGCTGCTGCTCTAAATCTGTTTTTTCCTGCATCAGACGCATGATCGATGAATTAAGCTCGGCCGTCTTCTTCGTCTGTTCTTTACTGGCAGCCATTTCCCTGTCCAATCCCGCCAAACGCACCTGCAACGCGTCAATTTGAGCTTTTAACCTTCCCCTCTCACCCAAAATCTCCCTCACTCTTTTTTTAGCGGCGCCTGCTTCATGCATGGTTTTTTTAAGCTGGTTTGAAAGCGCTACCGTCCCCGACGTAAGCTGCATATTCTTATAGGCGCCTATGACGGCGCTTGCGGCCAGAAGAAAGATCGCGGCGATCAATGCCGGCACAAAAAGTTGCTTGCTCCGGGCAAAACGCATGATACGCGCGCCTTGACCGGCATCTATCTCGACAAAACGCAAACCGACTTGAACGGCGTTCGTCTGCCCCGGCAGCTCTTTTGCCCACGCCACGCTCGCCAGCGCGCACACCGGACCGCGCGTTACCGGCATTTCAATTTCTACCGACACCAAAACATGTTCGCGCAAAAACAACTCGATAATGTCCCGATGCACGTGATAAACCGTCAAACAAATCCCGCCTTTGCCGACATCGGCGGTAAAGCCAAGCATCCATGGTGACAGAAATCGTTTTGCATCGGCGCTGACAAGACGGAACTGCACGGGAAAAACCGTATCCAGCCGGATATAATGCCGCTTATTGGGATGTTCCGTTTTTTTATGTTTCATCGCTTCTGTTCAAGAATAATACGCTGTTTTAATCCCCGCGCCAGACTCTCTATAAACGCTTTATACCGCGGATATTCCGCAACCGGGACCACGCTCGTTTTATGTTCGATCTCCTGCCTACAGATTATTGTATTACCTTTTTTGCTATATGCAACTTTAAAACGCATCCACGGACTTGACTCTTCCAGGGAGGGAGGAATGTAATACACTTCCCAATCCTGCGGAAATGTTATCTCGATATCTGTCTGGCGGCTCTCTAAATCACCCAGATCTATTGCGAACTCGCGAAAAGGCTTTGCGGTCGCCGAAACGTCGACGGAAAAGAGCTGCGGCAATATCC
>CAZJJL010000086.1:1669-6897 GCA_964546325.1 uncultured Planctomycetales bacterium
GCCGGCGGTCATCACATATTCAGGCCCTCCATACCGGTATTTGAGAACAACGGGCAAAGAAAGATCCTGGAGATTGACCACTGAATAAGAAAGCAGCTTCCCTCCGATAGACGTCTCTTGGATCTTGGCGGCAAGCACTTCTTCAACCAGTTGCGGCGGCGTGTATAAAAGCCAATATCGCTGCGCCTGATTAAAACTACCGAAGGTCGTAACGGTCTTTTCGGCATCCATGGTCTCATCAGGAGCAATACGCACCGCGCTCTTCTGTATAACCCGGTTATGCTCCGGTGCAAACATCGGCGTCTGCGTGATCGCATAGGTATCTTCCTTATAGATAAGCACCCGGCGCTGCTGATCGGGAACGGGGAGATCGCCAAACGAACATGTCTCCGCGGTCGGATCCATAAAAACGACCGCATCCTCGATCTTAACCGCGGCGATACAATGGTCGAAGAAAATCGCGGGGAAATCGGGGTCAAGGTCATAACAGGTTTTCGTAGGAATAAGCACCGGCCATGCGGATAACCCCGCGCACCGCAACATCGTCACTAAGAGTACCGCTTGATCTTTACAATCCCCGTATTTATTGCCGAAAATATCGGCTGCCGCATGCGGAGTATACCCTGCCTGTCCGTATTCGACTGCAACGTAACGGATATTCCGGCAACAAAACGCGTAAATCGCGCGCGCCTTTTCTTCGGCCGTCACGGCCTTGGCAATAAGCGTCGCTACTGTTTCCCGAATAGCCGCGTCCGCCTGCATCTGAGGAGTCGCTAATTTTTCCCACCAATCATAGATCTCCTGCCAGGAACGGAATGTCGAAATAAGGATGGTCGGGTTGACCTCCTCATTCGGCGGCATCATCGGTTCCGGAATGATTTGCGGGATATCGGTAAAATCCCACGAATAAACCGACCGGCCTCCCTCCTGCATAACGCGCGGGGCGGTTACCGCTTTGAAGGTATTAAACGTCTCATTGCGCGTTTTTATGAAAAGCTCTTTTCCTTCGGGCACATCAAGCGCAAAACGCGCGTGCATGATCGGCTCGCCTGACTGGATCGGATACTGCACGACAAAATCTTTTTTATTGACCAGCTGGTTCTGCGTGATCATAACCTCATATTCAACAATAGCGCCTTCGGTGATCTCGGGGAAAGAAATAATATAGATCCTGGCATTGCTATACAACGGGAAGTTAAGGTATTTGGAAACATCGCGGATATGGCGGGTGCCGACGTCAATGATCGAGCCGTCCGGTTTGATCGTCCGCGCGAAACGCAGGTCTATTTTTTCGAACGTCGAATCATACTCGATCTTACTCTCGGAAAAATC
The DNA here is from genome assembly GCA_964546325.1 of uncultured Planctomycetales bacterium. Taxonomy (GTDB): domain Bacteria; phylum Omnitrophota; class Gorgyraeia; order Gygaellales; family Profunditerraquicolaceae; genus DAONEO01. The sequence goes on from CAZJJL010000086.1 coordinate 3,002, forward strand.
CTGTTTACCCCGCTCATTCAATATCTTAACCAAATAATGAATGCGGGTAATTTTACGGTTGTCGTGCGTTATCTCAACGCGCTCATCGCAGTCCAAAATAAGCGCTCCTGCCTGCGGATAACGTTCCGCGGAAGGTGCTTGCGCAATCCGCGCGGCAACCGCAGGATCCGCCTGCGCGATGCGCACGCTACTCTTTTGCTTTTCAATGATCGCGATGCGCTCGACGGCATGCGCCTTCCAAAGAGGATTTTTGATGCGGCGATAGGTTTGTAACGCTTGATCAAAAAGATTCAACTTTTCAGCGGTCAAGCCCGCATAATACCCCGCCTCTCCGTCAAGCTCACCGGCTTTTGAAAAAATATCCTGCGCCGCGGTATAATCCCCTAAAGAATAATAGGAAATCCCGAGCCGTTGACGGGAAGGCTGCGAAGACACTGCCGCAAATTGTTCCGCCGCTTTCCGGAACTGACCGTGGGAAAAATACAGCTGTCCTAATTCAAACCGCAGATCATCCCGAGCCGGTTGCCGTTCAAGAACGGAGACTATATCGTTCACCGCCCGTTCATACAACGCATCCGCCCGGGAAGCATGACGACGCGCTGCCTGCAAAGGATCCTGCGGTTGACACCCGCCCATCAGAACAAGGAATAAACAGACCGCAAAAATTTTTATATTCATACGCGCCTAAACCGATACAATGCGTTACAGGCCCCTTCAGCGGAGATCATGCACGGGCCAACGGGATTATCAGGGGTGCATCTCCGGCCGAATAACGCGCACTCCTGCGGCCTCATAAGCCCGGACAAAACATCTGCGCACTTGCAACGCTTCTGAGCCGCAGAAACCGAAATAGTTTCTTTCGGATGCTTCATGGTTACGGCTGCATCAAACCCCGCGAATTTCTTCCTGATGCGTAAACCGCTTTGCCGAATGCATCCGAGCCCTCTCCAGGTTTCATCCGAAGAAGTAAAAACCTCGTTGATGATATGCTGCGCCCGCGTATTGCCAGACGCACGCACAACCCGTCCGTATTGATTCGTCACCATCGGCTTACCCTCAATGACCTGACGCATCAACATCAATATCCCTTCTAAAATATCCGTTGGCTCAAACCCCGCTACACAACAATGAACGCCGTATTTTTCCGCGAGGACTCCGTAGACATTCGCACCGATGATCGCAGAGACATGCCCGGGGCAGAGAAAACCGTCAAGCCGCACCTGTTTTTTACGCATGATAAAAGCCATTCCCGGAACAATTTGTTTTAACGCCGTAAAAAAGAACATGTTGGAACATCGTTCATGATGGGCCTTGAGAATGCTTAACGCAATAGCGGGAGCCGTCGTTTCAAACCCAACGGCTAGAAAAATATGTTTTTTACCGGGATTTTCGGAGGCAAGCACAACAGCGTCTTCGGGAGAATATACGATGCGCACATCCGCACCCCGGGAACGCTCTGCTTCCAGCGTTGAACGCGTGCCCGGAACACGCACCATATCGCCAAACGTGGCGATCACGGTGTCCGGTTGCCGCGCATACCAAATCGCCGCATCGATATATGCCTGATCCGAAACACAAACGGGGCAACCAGGCCCGGAGATAAGCCGCACGCCCGACGGCAAAAGCGCATCCAAACCAAAGCGGGCAAAACTATGCGTATGGCTGCCGCAAACTTCCATGAATGTAAACGGCCTTTGAGCGGCCAATGCGCTCATCGCGTGAGCGAGTTTCTTTACCCGCGGCTGCGCGCGGAATTCATCAACGTATTTCATCGATTATACGCAATGTTTCCCTCGCCTCTTTCTGATCGACCTTGCCGATCGCAAAACCGGCATGGACGAGAACATATTCTCCGACTTTCACCTGAGCAAGCATCTTAATATTGACGGACCGGACAATCCCGCCTATTTCGGCGTGCGCATGCCCCTCAGGCAATATCTTTTTTATTCTCATAGGTACGGCTAAACACATAGGTCACCTCGAAGATCCGGCTATAACTGCCTGGCCGATCGAAATTCCCGCGTCTGAACACGGCACAACCCGATGCGTCAAAACGCGAAATCCCTTTTTTTGCAATTTCTCCTGCGCGCGCTCACGCAAAAGGGAGTTCTGAAAAACACCTCCTGATAACGCAACAAGTTCAACCCCTGTTGTACGGCGCACTCCGCTGCATGTGCGCTCTATTATAGCAGCAATTGTTTCATGAAAACAGAGCGCTATGTCTTCTTTCTTTTTCCCCGATCGAATATCCCGGACAATCGCAGCGATCAAGGCTACCGGATCAATAACCAATACGCCTTGCGGATCCTTCGCATATACCCAGGGATACGCCGCAGGTTTAGCCTTGGAACGACGAGCGGACGCCTCAAGCGCGATCGCCAAAGCGGCCTCTCCTTCCGCGGTCGGCGCATCTAAAATAATACTGGCCGCCGCGTCAAAAAGCCTCCCCGCACTTGTTGTAATCGGCGCATTCATAGCATGTTCGCGCATCCGCGTAAGCACCTCCCAATTCCGACAATAAACACGCTTCATTATTTTCAACGGTAGACGAAACATCTTTGTACCATATGCCCGTTCCAACCAAACAAAAGCCAGGCGCCATGGTTGACGAATCGCCTGAGCTCCGCCTAAGAGAGGAACGCCCGCAATATGCGCAAGCCGATGGTATGCGCGATAATCGCACAAAAGCAATTCCCCTCCCCACAGGGTAGCATCTGCGCCAAATCCGGTGCCGTCAAAGGCAACGCCGATCACCTTTCTATTGCCGACGCCGTTATCGACCATGCACGAAACGATATGCGCATGCTGATGCTGCACTTCAACCAGACGCAATTTCCCGGCCGAGGCCGACGTATGCGCAAACTTCGTTGCGGTATAATCCGGATGCATATCACAGGCAATGCGATGAGGATGTTTTCGCAAGAAATACGCGGCATCTTTCTCGAATAACGACCTATCCGTTAAAACCGTCATATCCTGATGAACATCGCTCACATACGCGCGCACGCCCGAGACAAAACAAAGCGTATTCTTTGTTTGCGAACCGCAGGCAAGAACACTCTGCGCCAGAGGGTGCGGCAAAACGATCTTCATGGTCCTCATGGGAGCATCTCCAAAGAAAGGATCCCGTCAATGCGAAAAAGCTGCAGATCATTGCCGTGGCTATCTAACGCCATCAAACAGGCAACACCGTTTTCTAAACGCACTTCCTTCGGCAAAACAACGCGTTTCGTCACAAGCGATGTTTTTAAAGAGAGGTATTCCATGCGGATCTGCGCTCCCGCATCGATTGCCTCTTGTATCTCGGCGATTTTCTGATTCGCCACATCTTCCAAGAACCGGGAAGATATACTAAAAAGCCCCGCGAAGTTCTTGAATTGGATGATGGCGCGCTCCTTCATGAGCTGCTTGAAGCGATTGAATACTTCCAGGGTCAAATACACATCAGACATAGCCCGATGCTCCTGTTCGGTCTCGATATGCAGGGTTTTTGCCACGAACCAAAGCGCATAACGCGAAAGCCCCGGCATCAAGCGGCGGGACATCTTCAAAACATCGACAACAACTATTTGTTGCGGGAACCGCTCCCCCAAAAGCTCTAATTCATGTTCCAGAAACCCCATATCAAATCCGGCATTATATGAGCAAAGGCAACTAACTTCGATAAAACGCATGAATTCAGGAATGACTTTTTCTGCAGGCGGCGCTGCGTCAACCATCTCTTGGCTAATATGATTAACCTCGTATGCCGCGGGAGAAATCGCTCGCTGCGGGTTAATCAACGACTGAAACTCTTTGATAACCGCATTACCCTTAACGCGGACTGCGGCAATTTCGACGATGCGATCCCCTCCTCGCGGAGCAAGACCCGTTGTCTCGGTGTCGAAAATAGTAAA
>CAZJJL010000087.1:0-834 GCA_964546325.1 uncultured Planctomycetales bacterium
CCGTTTGACTGAGGATGAATACGCTCAGATCCGCGCGCATCCGGAGTTCACCAAGCAAATCCTCAGCGCGATTGTTTTTTCTCCCGAGAATAAAGATATTCCTGAGATCGCAGGATCCCACCATGAATTTCTTGACGGCAGCGGGTATCCCGCAAAACGGAAAGGCAAAGAAATCAGCGCGTTATCCCGTATAATTGCGGTTGCGGATATTTACGACGCGTTAGTCTCGTTTGATCGCCCTTATAAGAAACATCTGACGGCGTCGCAGGCCTGTCAGATAATTCGCCAGGAAGCTGCCAAGGGGCATTTGGATAAAAAGATCGTAGCTGTTTTCATTAACCAGGGCCTTTACCATTATGAAATGCGCCGCCACGAACGTGTCGCAATGCGCGTTGCCGTCGATTATCATGTTATTGCGCAACGGAAGGTTTTTCGTGAGGGGATGGCGCGTAGCAGGCAGGGCACGCTGGCAGATTTGCCTGCCAGACATGCAATGACGGGAGTTTCGCCGAATATTAGCGGCGGCGGTATTTTTATTGAGCCAAGGCAGTATGTGCCTATAGGCACATATCTTGACCTGACCGTTACCATCGTTTCCTGGAAACTTCGGTGTATCGGTAAGATCGTTTGGGTGCAGAAAATGCCGCAAGATACCGGTTACCGAGCAGGGGTCAGTTTTATGAACATTTCCGAAAAAGTCAAAGAGATTTTGGCGAAGAAGATCAGCCGCTTATCAGACAGTTCCGTTCTTGCGTCTTAGAAAATAGCGTGGTATCATATCGGTGGTTCTGAGATGTCTCTATTGCTGCGGCAACCGTTATATCAGGCGTTATT
>CAZJJL010000087.1:890-6883 GCA_964546325.1 uncultured Planctomycetales bacterium
GCGTAGATCTTGAAAGGTTTATGGGTAAAGCACGCCAGAATGTCCCCGTTATGCAAACGTTCTTGACGCGGTTAGGAGGATGAAACAATGGGTATAGAACGACGGAAGTTCCCTCGAGCGGAGTTAAAATATAAGATCAATGTTATTTGTGACGGTACGGTTCTTCTTGGCGAGCCTGGGGAATTCACGTTTCATACCTATAGTGAGAATATCAGCGTAGGAGGCTTAAAGGTCATTCTGGAACGACAATTGACGGTGGGAACGTTGGTGCAGCTGGAGATATTTGTTACGCCAAGCGCTCCGGTTATTTGCAAGGGGATCGTTGTTTGGACCCATAAAGTCAATCCCGATGATACAAAACCCGATCTGCATGAGACCGGAATGCAGTTTATTGAGCTTGATGATATGGGGCAATCGATCATTTCAGACGTTATACATAAAGTGGTGTCAAAATCTGCTGAAGGACAGGGGCTTTAAAGGGAAGGACCTATGATCTTTTTGCAAGACTGTGGATGTGCGGCTTTGTTTTGCATGCGTGTTACCGTGTTTGTTTTGTTTTTGCTAACATCCGCTTCTATGGTTTCAGCTGAAACGATTATTTTTAATGACGGGAGTTTCATTTCCGGGGATATTGTTTTGGAGACTGACGATCAGGTAAGGGTCAGCGAAAAGGCAGGGGACGCGTTTGTTGAGAACGATTATAACCTTACTGATATTAAGAAAATCGGAGAGCGCGACATAGATGAGGAACGAAAGGATCCGTCTCTCCGGGAAAATAAAGTTGTTCCCGAGGTGCGTCCGGTGTTACAGGTTATGGATGATGACCCGGAATACGACCGTATGGTTGAGCAAATCGCCGAAACGCTTCCGTCGCTGCATAAGGCGTGGGAAGTTGATCACTTCGATTTTTCCGGTATTCGCAACTGGTTTGTGCTTTTTAACGAATTGCGCAGTTCTTTTAAAGAGAAATATTCTGCTTCAAAAAGGATCTCTTGTACGTATGCAAATCTGTTGTTCGTCTATATCGACAATTTTAAGATAGCGTTAGACAATATGGAGGATGCTTCCCGGATGAGGCAGGAACATATACGTAAAAATGCTTCCCCGAAAGCGATCGAAATGTTAACGAATTTGATGCAGCGGTATGAAGCTTCAGCTGATGAAGCATTGGACGAAGCAGTGCAATACGCTCGGATGACGCAAGAGCGTTTAGCTAAATAATAAGGATACCTATGAATATTTTTGTCGGTAATTTGTCTTTTGAATCAACGGAATCTGACGTGAAAAAACTCTTTGAGGATTTCGGGGTTGTCACCGCTGTTGTTATCGTCAAAGAAAAGAAAGGCGATAAGTCACGAGGGTTTGGTTTTGTTACTATGGCTGATGAGCCCTCGGGGCAATTGGCTATCGCAGCGCTTAATGGAAGAGAATTTATGGGACGGGCCTTAAACGTGAATCCTGCGCGGCCAAAGACTGAGGAAGAGCGTTCTGAAAAGCAAGAAAAGAAGGCGCGTTTAAAGCATATGTCTCATGGCGATGCCTATGAGGAGACGCCGGCAAGAAAACCCGGGTTTGATCAGGCTTATGAAGAACGAGGCGGATATAAAGGAGGGAGGAGATCGCGCAGTTTTATGAGGCGATCTACCGAAGCAGGTTCTGTGCAGGAATTTAAACCGCGAAAAACGTTTCATGATAATCCTATGCGCTGGCGTAAACGTTCCGATCAACGGTCATGGAAGAGACCAACGGAGGGGGCCGGGTTTTCAAGAGAAGCTGAAGGGAATTCCAAAGTATCATATAGGTCAGAAGAAGGATCTAAACCCTGGAAAAAGTCCGCAGGAGATTCAAGGCCGTGGAAAGCCGCAGCGGGAGAAGCCAGGCCTTGGAAGAAGAGATCATCTGATGCAAGGCCTTGGAAAAAGGCCGAAGGAGAGTCAAGACCATGGAAAGCCGGCGCGGGAGAAGCGCGTCCATGGAAAAAAAGATCTGCTGATGCAAGACCTTGGAAAAAGGCAGAAGGAGAAGCTCGTCCATGGAAAGCAGGCGCGGGAGAAGCACGACCATGGAGGAGACCCGAGGGAGATTTTAAACCGTGGAAGAAGAGTTCCGGATCGTCTAAGCCTTGGAAAGGAAGCGAGCCGGCTGCGAAACCATGGAAAAAACCTGATGGCGGCGCAAAACCATGGCATGCAAAAAGCGATCGTCCGCGAAAGCCGGGGTTGAAAGGCAGGGGAAGGCCAGGTAGTTTTAAGCGATGAAGTTAAAGTTGAATGTTTATCCGGTAATTCCGGATATGGAATTAAGGATCGCCGAGATTTTGCAAAAAGCCGTTGATAATAAAGCCAAGCTGGTTGAAATCGCTTATGGTGAAGCCGCCGAGAGCGTGAAAAAGCGTATTTTGAATTATTTGAATAAAAAAGAGGTCCGGTGTCTTTATTCCCGCCTGGAAAAAACGGAAAAAGGGTGGGGTAGGATATATTTACATTTTCGTTGGGAATGAGATGATATCCCTGGAAAAAGAGAGAGCGCTTCGTGAAAAAATGGTTTCTTTGGGAGTGCGTCAGGAGGATATCGTTGAGAAGTTCCTGCGTTCTCAAGGGCCGGGCGGTCAGAATGTTAACAAGGTTGCCACGTGCGTCTTCTTGCGGCATATTCCGACCGGCATAGAAGTCAGATGTCAGGAAGAGCGCTCTCAGGCTGCGAATCGGTACCACGCCCGGCAATTACTCTTGCGTAAAATTGAAAGCGTGATCCTCGGGAAACAATCTGAAGAGCAGCAACGTATCGAAAAGATCAGGCGTCAGAAACGCCGCAGGAGCCGCCGGTCAAAGCTTAAAATGCTCGAGGCAAAACGGCATCGAGCGGAAATTAAGGCAGGGCGTCAAGGAGTGCGGGGGGTCGAATAAACATGCAATATACCCGGGTAGTTTTCGTGCTTTTGATGTTTTTATTCGGAGGTCTTATGCAGAAGCCTTCCTATGCCGTGGAGAAAATAAAGATATTCAATGCTTCGACAAACAGTATTGAAGAAGTTGAAAAGGTGGTAAAGTCTGACGCTGAGTGGCAGCAGCTTCTTACACCCGAGCAATACCGCATTACGCGCCTTAAAGAGACAGAGCGTCCTTTTACCGGAAAATGTGAATTCCCTCCCCACGCAAAGGGTATCTATGCGTGTGTTTGTTGCGGCACGGATCTCTTTCGTATTGAAAATAAATTCGAGTCTGGTACCGGTTGGCCGAGCTTTTGGGAACCGGTTTCTTCGCTTAATATCCGCGCGGAAAAAGATGATTCGTTTGGGATCCATCGGACAGAGATTTTGTGCGCCCGTTGCGATGCCCATTTAGGGCACGTTTTTGACGACGGCCCTCCTCCGACGGGGAAACGGTATTGCATCAATGCCGCCGCGTTGCGGTTCAAGGCGATTCCGTAAATGCGCCTGTGTTGCGAATGATCCTTTAAAGACAGGAGTATGCAATGCCTTTTGGTCAATGGTTACTCTTAACCGTACCTGCTTTGTGGCTGGGGATCGGTATCGTCGGCACAGCGGTCGTTGTTTCTGTCGCCGGCCTCCTGGTTGTCAGGCATTTAGTTCCGCATCACCGTCTGAAAGTGCATAACGATGTCGCAGGCCCGATTTTCAGTACGTTGGGTGTTGTATATGCGGTTTTATTGGCATTTGTCGTGATCATAGTCTGGGAGAGCTTCGATAAAACCATTTTGAATGTTGAATATGAAGCCAGTTATTTGGCGGATGTGTATCGCGATACGGAAGCATTAGCCCCCGAATTCGTTGATGAGGCGCATGCCCGGATCCGTGAATACCGCGATTTGATCGTCAATGAAGAATGGGGGATGCTTGCGAAAGGCAAAGGAAGCCCCTTGGTTGAGGCCAAGATCAAGGAGATATGGTCGATATTCAAACATTATTCCCCTCGAACGATGACGGAACAAATGTTCTTTGAAGAATCGATCCGTAAACTTAATTCGGTACGCGAATTGCGTTGCATCCGGCTTATGGATGCCCGCACCGGGATACATTCGTTGCTTTGGTTTGTTTTAATTGTGGGCGGGCTTGTTACGATCTCGTTTACATATTTCTTCGGGACGGAGAATAAAAATGCGCAGATCATTATGGCGGTGCTTTTAACCGTCACCATAGCGCTCCTTTTGTTTACGATCTTCTGTTTGGATTATCCCTTTACCGGAGGTATCACCGTTTCTTAGGATCCGTTTAAACAGTTAATTTTCGACTAATATGAAGAAATGTCCGTTTTGCGCGGAAGAGATCCAGGATGAAGCGATTAAATGTAAACATTGCTCCAGCATGCTTACTCCCGCGCCTCAGGAGAAATGGTATTTTAAAAGTTCAACGATGCTCATTGCTTTTTTGTGCGTTGGCCCCTTTGCCCTTCCGTTGATTTGGTTTCATCCGCGCATGTCAAAACAGTATAAAATCATCGTGAGTATCGTGATCCTCGTATTGAGTTATATCCTGACCGCTGCATGTATCAGTTCTTTAAAGTCGTTATACCGTTATTACCAGCCGATCTTCCAGGGAAACCTGAACCTTCAATAATTCCAAGCAAGTAGTTGCATTTCTCTCTAACTCATTGTAAAATAATACGTAGCATGATATTGAGCCGGTGCTTAATTGCGCTCGGAAGGATGATATCATAGAGAAAAATTTATATGTGAGAGACGTGCGGGAGTAAGGGCATTAGAAGGCTAATGCTCTTTTTGTGTTTCAGGGGAATCAAATATGAGCGAATTCTTAAAAACGGCAATTCGTGCTGCGCGTATTGCGGGTGCGATCCATACGCGTTATTTCAGGAAAGATTGTCGGGTCAGAAAAAAAACGGTTTCTCATGATTTAGTAACGCGCGCGGATACGGAAGCTGAGCGCGATATGGTGCGTTTTATTCGCAAACACTATCCGGCGCATAATTTTCTTGCGGAAGAAGGGTTGTACGCTCGCAAGAAAAGCCCGTTTACCTGGATTATTGATCCGCTTGACGGAACCAATAATTTTGCCTGCGGGATACCTTTGTTCTGCGTTTCGATCGCTTTAAAACAGGAAGACGAGATTATTGTTGCGGCAGTGTATGATGTTACCCGGGATGAATTATTCTATGCGCAGAAAGGCCGGGGAGCTTTTTTGAACGGAAAACGTATCCATGTTAACGGCGCCCGTAATTTATCAGAATCATTGCTCATTACGGGATTTTATTATGACCGCGGTAAGAATATGATCGATACTCTGGAGGCCATAAAACGGTTTCATTTTAAGCGGATCATCGGCATGAGGCGTTTGGGAGCCGCTGCGTTGGATTTGTGTTATGTTGCCAGCGGACGAGCAGCCGGATTTTGGGAGTTTTGTCTTAATCCGTGGGATTTTGCCGCCGGCAAGTTGCTTATTGAGGAGGCGGGTGGAATGATTACCGACAAACAGGCGGAAAGGATCCCGCTTATCAGAAAGTCATTTATTGTCGCTTCAAACGGTCTTATTCATAATGATATGCTACGGGTGATTAACGCGTAGGATTTTTCGGGATGGTTCAAAAAATGATGCTTTTTATCGGAATGATCCGGCTCAATAAAACGGAGGAGCTCAAGGAGGCAGTATGAAAAAAAGAATAACGATACTGGGGTTCGGTATTTTGGTATGTGCGGCGGTTGGTGTGGCTTTTAGTCAGCAGGCTTCACAAACCCAAGAGCAGGCAGATATTTCTCAAACATCCGTTCCGGGGAATGTTCAGTCTCCCGCTGAAATGCCTGCGGGTCGTACCATGGGAATGCCGGGCGCTATGATGAAAATGATGCCGCCGCGTCCTATGGTTGCTTCTTCCGACGGAGGCATCATTGTTTTGAATGGCAATAAACTTATGAAGTTCGATAAGGATCTAACACTTGTCAAAGAGATAGAGCTTAAAGGGGAGAATCCTCCTATGGCCGGTAAGATGGGGAAAATGAATTGTTCGATGATGGAGCAAAAA
>CAZJJL010000088.1:0-1042 GCA_964546325.1 uncultured Planctomycetales bacterium
ACGGTATAGGGCAAGAAGGAGCAGGAAAAAGAGGGCCATGTGAAAAAGGAGGTAGTCGAGTTAGAGTATCCCAAACACTGCGAGCCCGGAAAATAGCACAGTCCACGCGATAAACTCATGCGGTTGATGCAGCGAGAAGGCCATGGCACGTATGCCGATGGATGCCAGAATAATGACGATAAAATAAGGCGTTAAGAATTGTGCGCTTCTCGTAGAGATAAGGATATTCGCGGCAAGAAATGTCGGCCAGATGATAAGCAGGGCTAAAAGAAGGAATGCCCTTTTTCGGTATAATTCGATTATGCCTCGTAGAAGAAAGAATACAAGCGGTAGGGATATCCAAAGCCCGTAGCATCTGAATAATATTTTCGGAAGGAGCCTAAGAAAGTGGATCGTACGGCGTATAAAGGCGCGCGGGTTATTTTCAATCGCTTTTATAACGGAATTCCCGTTTTCATCCTGTGATCCGAAAACTTCCTGGCAGTTATCGAGGATCTCGGGCGGGCTATATTGACGGTCAGAGGCAGTGTTACAGAATATCCAGCCATGGTTTTTTTCGAAGTTCACGTACGTTTGCTCTTTAAGCCCGAGCGGTGGCGGCTGGTGATAGCCGACCATATACGCGGCGTAATAGCTTCCTCCTATGATAATGAGCGGCAAAAGGTATGCGGGGATAATGCGGAGCGTTTTTTTCGTGAGCGGTTCAGAGAAATAGATGAAGATAAAAAGCGCTGCCCACAGCAGCAGCGCTTCATTTCGCGCGAACGATGAGAGAGCCAGGAGGCTTGACATCATGATAATGCTTGAGAGCTTTTTGTTCCCTTGGATATACGATAACGCGTAACCGAAGACGTACACCTGGAAGATCGCGAAGAGCGCGTCGCTTCCATTGAATACGATCGTGGCAAATGCGGGGAGTATGAAAAGTAACGCCATGGGAATAAGAGGGTTGACTAAGTGGCGGAGTTGCTTTGCTATGCGGTATAGGCCGAACCATAGCAGGATAAAAAAGAGGAACCTGCCGATGCCGCACACATGTATG
>CAZJJL010000088.1:1061-3562 GCA_964546325.1 uncultured Planctomycetales bacterium
ATTTGAAAGGAAGATATAACAGCGCGTATATCAAGCTGACAAGCGGTTTTTTTGCGAATGGCTGAACGATTCCGTAATCACAAAGGAGCCTGCCTTGGTTTATGTATACCGATTCATCGGCTAAGCCGATATGTTCAAGGCTCGGGAAAAGAAGCGCAGGCAGCAGGAGCGCGGTATTGAACAGGAAAAACCAGAAGATCGGTGAGCGTAAGAGGTTCTTTACGGTACGCATGAACGTTGTGCCCCGGGCAGAGGGCCCTTCCATTTTGTTTTGATGGACATTGAAACGGTGTATTGAGTTATGCGTCATGGGAAATTTTCATATGCTCTTTATTATGAGAATATAGTATACCTTCATTTTGCCGTTGCGTAAATAGGCTCTTAGTATTACGGGTGTAAAGAGAGTGGATACTTATTGTGGTAGGCATATAATTGAGTTACAATATATCAGAATAGATTTACGCAGCTTCTTGAGCGCCGATAGCGCGTAGTGACCGTTTTATCTTGCAAGGGAGGGAAAAATGTCGGTAGCCTCATTCATTGTTCCTTTAGGTATCGCAGGATATAGCTGTCTTTTTTTAGCCGTATTGTCTGGACTCTTAATGTTTAAATTCCGTGTTCGCTGGATAAAGCTTGCATGGCATATCAGGATCGGGTTTCTTGCGTTGATTCTTGCGACGTTGCATGCGGGTATTGTGGTTTTTTCCAGATAAAAGGAGGGATGTTTATGAAGGTTAAGAGCTTTATTTTTTTTATCGCGGGTTTTATGATGCTCACTGCCACCGCGTGCGCGCATCCGCCGAGTAAGATTGTCTTAAGTTTTGACAAGGAAAAAAGTTCTCTTGATGCCGTTGTCTATCACGATGTCAAAAATCCGGAAAACCATTTCATTGAAGAGATAGTCGTTTCTGTGAATGGAAAGGAAGTGCTTAAAAAGGAGTTTACTCGCCAGGATAATAAGGATACGCAGCCGTTTGTTACCGTATTGAAGGATGTCGCTCCGGGAGATACTATTTCCGTAGAAGCCGAATGTAATGTTTTCGGGAAAATGACCCAAATGCTTCAGGTATCATAAAGGCTCTTTTTATATTAAATTCCCCCGTGTATGCTATAATGGCACAAGCGGGCTGATGAAAGAAGCAAAAGGAGGTTTTTATGTGCACGATGACGGGAACGAGTTTTTATTTGGACACGCTCATATTGTTTGCGGTTCTTACGTGGGGATTGATCTTTACCTTGTTGGTATTATTGAGGCTTGATAAGATCATCAAACTTTTAGAGAAAAAATAGCGGATTGTGCAGGCGAGCACAGCGCTCGCTTTGGAAATAACTATTGCATAATCGCACAGAAGCGTTAGAATTAAAAAGAATTCCATTGCGTCAATCTCCCGATAAAGGGTTCACGTATGTACGAGACATTCCTCTATCATGCTCAAAAAGGTTACAATACCGAACGTCTCTCGTTTGACCAGATGCGGCAGGCTCTCGGTGACTCCGAAAGCGTCCTCTGGGTCGATTTAAACGTCATAGACGAAGAGGAGATCGATATCCTTACCGAGATATTCAATCTCCATCCGTTGACTATTGAAGACTTGATCATGGCTAATGCCAGGCCTAAAGTCGAGAATTTCAACGATTATTTGTTTTTAGTCATGTTTTCCATTGAAGCTTTGGAGGAGGATAAGGGGAAGCTAAAGACTGACGAACGTGATTTCTGCTTGGGGAAGAATTTTTTGATCACCGCCCACAATAATGGCGCCGCCGCTTTTGCCGTTTGTAAGGAGCGTCTTCGCAAACAATCGCCTATTATTAAGAACGGCGCTGATTTCCTCATGTATTCTCTTTTAGACTCTTTGGTTGACAGTTATTTCCCGGTGATCAGCGAGTTTGATAATATGGTCGATGACATGAGCGACGAACTTTTTCGTGAGCCTACCAGCGAGACCCTTCGGAAGATCTATCTGTTAAAGAATGAAATTATGTATTTACGCCGCACGATCGGTCCGCAGGCAGATGTTATGAGCATTATCGCGCGAGGGAATACCCCGTTCATTTCTGCCGCCAATACGATTTATTTTCGCAACATTTACGATAATTTAGTGCGATTGAATGATGTGGTGGGCACTTCCCGCGATATTGTTACCGGAGCTATGGAAGCGTATGTCTCGATCGTATCGAACCGCCTCAATGAGATCATGAAGACGCTGACGGTTATTGCCACTATTATGATGCCCCTGACGCTTATTGCCAGTATCTATGGGATGAATTTTAAGCATATGCCTGAGCTTGAGAGTAAATTCGGCTATCCCCTGGTTATTACGATAATGGTGGTCATAACGACGCTTATGCTTTCTTTCTTCAAAAAAAGAAAGTGGATCTAAGGCGCCGGGGATTGAGCGGGTGATTCTTCCTTCTTTCCGCAGTCATAATAATTCCATGATTTTCTCTTCCGTACAAAAAAAATACTCCTCGTTATTTTCGATCGGCTTAATCGTTTTCTT
>CAZJJL010000088.1:3572-4585 GCA_964546325.1 uncultured Planctomycetales bacterium
TCGGATATACCTATTTTGATGATACGTGGTTTGTCTTAGACGCGTGCAAGAAAGTGTCTGATCCGAATTTCTCTGTTTGGTCGTTGTTCATAAATCCTCTCTATGCGGGGGTTCAGACCGATCAGTTTTACCGGCCTGTAGTTTTGTTATCGTATGTGGCGGATGCCTGGATGGCAGGAGCGAATAGTTTTATATACCATCTGACGAATGTGATCTTGCATGTCTTGAGTTCCTGTCTGGTGTTTTGTTTCTTTTCTATGATGCGCTATGGCAAAAAACTCGCTTTAGGGGGAGGGTTGATCTTTCTTATCCATCCCCTACAGCAACAGGTTGGGGCAGCTATTACAGGGAGGAATGATTCGCTTTTGGCTGTTTTCATACTTGTCGCGTTCATGGCGTTTGTGAGGTTGTTTGAAAAACCGTCCGTGTCCCTCTTTTTGTTGCATGCCGCAATGTTCTTTTTCGCATTATGTACCAAAGAAAATGCGGTTATGCTGGTGCCGGTGTGTGTTATGTATGGGGCCTGTTTTGCGCGCGGAAAGGTCATATGCCGACGTAATGTCCTTGTTGCCGTTATTTGGTTAGGAGTGATCTCTTTCTGGTATGTGCTTCGTCAGATGGCTTTGCAAGGCTCAAACCATGTTCCGGTGACTGAAATGTTCTCGTATATGATAGGAAATGCACCGGCGCTTATGGTGTATATAGGAAAGGCTTTTTTTCCGTTTCATTTGTCTGTTTGGCCGACGCTGCTTGATGCAACGTTCATCTATGGTATTGCGGCGATTATTCTGGTAAGCGGGGCGCTTATTGCATCGAAGCATGCGCGCAAGAGATATTGTCTCTTCGGAGGGGCGTGGTTCCTGTTTTTTTTACTCCCTACGTTTATACGGCCCAGCAGCGGGGCAATGGCATATTTTCTTGACCAGCGTATGTATCTGCCGCTTATTGGCGTGATTATTGTTTTGTTTGAAACGGACATTGTGCGCAGCATGGGCCGGAAGAGGAGCAAAGCG
>CAZJJL010000088.1:4595-6875 GCA_964546325.1 uncultured Planctomycetales bacterium
TTGCTTGCGGCGGTCGCGTATGCGGGGATTATTACCGTAGCTTCGTACACGCGCAGCTTTGATTTTCAGGATAGCGCTCATTTTTGGAAAAATGCGCGTCAAACTTCGCCGCACACCTGGAAAAGTGTCGAGGAACCGTTTGTCATTGAGGCGGTGGTTAAATAATGGTTTTTTCTGAGGGGCTTGTAGTTTAGCGTATACGTATGAGAATTTGGGATATTTCCGTTCAAAGACTATGCCGGCAGCACTTGCTTGGTGAACATCGCGAGTTGCATGCTCTTTGGTCGATTATAACCAACGGGAAGATTGGATATTCGCATCATCCTGAAACCGTACGATGGGTAGGGAAATTAAAAGCTTTATATGCGCGGCATACCGCTCTTGTCGATGAAATGAAGCGTCGCGGGTATCGTCATTTCAGCGATCTTGATCGTCGGAAAGCTACCGGAATGAAACGGCAAAGCGCTTTTGTTGATACTCCCGGACAGCAAGTTATGATCTTGCGCAGGAAGAAATGCGCTTGTAAGGTGTAAACAATGATTGAATGTAAGATGTTTGTTCATGGCTCTGGGCCGCGTATGTTTGATGACGCGCGCAGCGTTTTGCTTTCCGCAGGTATTCCGGAAGAGAATATCGTAGAAAACGCGTATAAAGGAAAAAACTATCTTTCTGTTTTCTTTCCTTCCTTGGAGAAGGCCTTGCGGTTACAAAGACGGATTCGTCTCTTACAGCGTCCGGGTTTCATTATCCGTCTTTCTTCTTTGCGGGACGCTGATTGGAAGACGCGCTGGAAAAAATACTTCAAGCCGTTTTTTATTACCTCCGATATCCGTGTTGTTCCGGTGTGGAAAAATACGAGTGTCCGGCGCACTGATCAGGCGATCTATTTAGATACCACGTTTGCATTTGGCACGGGATTGCATGCAACAACTCAGATGATGGCTCATTATATCGAGAAGTGCTCGGGGAATTGCGAGCGGTTTCTTGATGTCGGTACCGGGACCGGTATTCTATCGATCATTGCTGCTCGTTACGGTGCGAGGATCATACACGCCATTGACAGTGACGGTGACTCCGTGAAAACCGCGCGCATTAACTTTCGGGTTAATCATTGTAGGGCAGTATATTGCCAGGCGGTTGATTTTAGGCGGTATACCGTTCAAGGTGCTTTTGATTTTGTTGCGGCTAATTTATTGACCGAAGATCTTATTTGTTTTCAGAAGAAGCTCGCCAGGCTTGTTAAACCGGGCGGATTTTTGGCTGTTTCGGGTATCTTTCATGAGAATTACAGGCATTTTCGCGGCAATTTTAAGCCGGTCGGTATGGCGCCGGTAGCCGTTTCGCATAAAAAAAATTGGTATGCTCTTGTATACAGAAAGGAACGTGAGTAATGTATCAAGATGCCCATATGCACCTGCAAGATTTTCGGGATCATCCTTTTCGCGAAGAGTTTATACGTTTAGCCGGGTCTGCGGGCATGGAGCGGGTTTTTTGTAATACGTCCTCACCGACTGATTGGAACGTTGTTGCTACGCTTGCTCGGTCACATAAGGCGGTTATTCCGTTCTTTGGCGTGCATCCTTGGTATGCGATGCGTCTTCCTGAGGGATGGCAGGAGCGTTTGAAAAAAATGCTTCAACTTCCGCGGGCAGGTATGGGGGAGATAGGCCTTGATAAGACACGGGAAGAAGTCCCCTGGAGGCTGCAGAAGGATGTTTTTGAGGAGCAGCTTGCTTTGGCTGTTGCCTGCAAGAAGCCGTTTGTTCTTCACTGTGTCCGCGCCTGGGGTGAATTAATAGCGGTGCTTAAAATGTTTGATCTTGAAATCCCTTTTATGGTGCATGCCTTTTACGGACCGGTAGAGATGGTCCCACTTATATTGGAATTAGGAGGGTACATCTCGTTTACCAGCCGTCAGCTGGAACATGCCGCGCCGAAAACAAAGAAGGCATTGGCAGCAGTTCCTTGTGAGCGGCTTTTATTGGAAACAGATTCTCCCGGTTGGCATGATACGATCAGGCATGTACAAGAGTATACTGTTTTGTTACGGCGTCTTTATAAAAATGCGTCAATGCTCAAAGGTGTGAGTCAGGAGTTTTTGGAGGAAAAAGTTTGGGAGAATGGCTCGATTTTTGCGCGGTGATCGTCTTTTTCTGCAGTGGCATATACAGGAGAGCACGTGCGTTCGTCAAAAGTAGCGGTTCTTAAGACAAGTCCGCCGACAGTATTCGCCGATTATGTCAGGTTATTGTCGTTGGCCGGCATTACCGAGGCTGTCCC
>CAZJJL010000089.1:0-6873 GCA_964546325.1 uncultured Planctomycetales bacterium
GCGGTTATCGGCGAAAAGATGCACTCGGCGAAAACCTGAAACCGGAATAGGGTATGCTAACGTTTCTTTCGCAGAAGCTTGATCTTCTCCTGTACGTACCAGGAAAAGTATCCGCGGTATTTTCTTTGGAGGCGGGGGATCTGCCAATCCTTAGTGGTGACCTTTTTACGGCAGGTACGGCGGCCACAGGCGCACGTAAAAGAATAATTATAATCCGCATCCGTCATGGCATAATCATAGGTGATCTCTTCACCTGCTGCGATATCACGCATGGCAACCATCATAACATGGCCCTTGATGCCGGCGTTCGGACTACAACTATGGTTGAAGAAATCATCATCTTCTAAACCGCCTTTTTTGCAGGAAACCAAATAGAATCCATCGGCGATCTTTGTCGCGTAATCATCGATATTCTTGAACTCATGACGAGCTAAACGGTTAAACTCCTTTTCCGTAATAATATGCCCGCCCCAGACCGCAATGACCTCATCTTTGTGAAGAGGCTTTACGGCAAAAATTCCCCTGCGATTAATACCGGATGAAGAAACTTTCACTTTGTCGCTTACATAGGAATGTTTAAGCATATATCACCCTCGAACCGTTCGTGTTACCGTAACACCAAAACGTTTTATACCCGAGAAAAGAGCGATTTTCCAGCGCTTTTCCCGGCCCAACTCTTCCATAAACATAAGTCCGCGGCCGGAAAACATCCCCTGCAAAAGCAACGTTCCCACAACAACGGGAACTGATGCCGTGATCTTTTGCATTGAATTCAGACGTTCTGTTTTTTGAGCAGCTGCCTTCATAAGCCAAACAATAGTTTTATCTTTCGTCTTTATTGAAATTTCACCGAGTGTAATATTATCTTCCAGGCGAGCCTCCAATGCTTTTTTTGCGAAAGGCATATTCTTATTTTCAAAAAAGCCGTAATTTTTTAGAAAGTAGAAAAACTGCTTGAAGCCGGCCGGCCGGACTACCCGACAGGCAAAATCCCTCACCCGCACATTATCTAAAACATTCTCAAACCCGCTGGCGCAATAATAGCTCTCGGAATCGACACCAAAGAACGATTCCTTCTGATAACCGGCAAACGCAGGAAATTTTTTCTTCTTTCCGGAAACAACCTGCCACGAAGGGAGGTGATGCTCCAGTATTAAATCCTCAAAACACCACAGGAAAGGATAATACTCTCTCTTCTTTGACAATGAGCCGGCCTTGACCGTGACCGACGGCCTATTTTGAAGAAGCGCGAATTCACTCCCCAAAATAAAATTGGTTAACCCGGGAGAAAAACCGCAACCGGGGATAACGGTTATCCCGCGCGCAGCAATCTTTTTTTTATGTTTTAAATAATACGGGGGGTCAACATCAGAGATATCGATAAGATTCTTTGTATAGCGCAACGCAAGGGCCAGGCATTTTTCTCCCAGGTCCCCTGCTAAAGCTCCGACAAGAAGATCGCAACCGCGCGCCTGGACATCCGAGCTCAGTAATGCAGCGCGACAACCGGGTATCGTGTTGAAAAAAAATGCGACGGCTCGCGCGATGCGGCCGTCGCCCAAAATCCCTACTTTTCGTACGCCAGGCATTCCCTTAAAGCTGCCAGAGTTTCGGAGCGACCATGCTTGCCGAAACTAATTCCGGCGTAAGATATTTCAACCCTGTCATGGCTTTTCCCAAACGGGACTGCATCCTCTTTTTAAAAACCGAGGGGAGGATCGTTGCCGGGTTAACGCTTTTAGTCGCCAAGAGAAAACAGTATTCGCATCCGCAGCTATACGACGGCATTGCAAGCCTGACCGGGACAACATGCTTAAAAAGCGTTTTTAGTTTCTTTGCGGTATCCCGGATGATCAGATCAAAATCAAGCATCGGGCCAAGCTGGAATATCGCTACCCCGTCTTTACCCAGCGCATCATACACCTTGGAATAAAAAGGTTTTTCGAACAAAACTTTTCCCGGCCCTACCGGATCCGTCGAATCAACGACCATAACATCAAAGAACCCTTGATACCGCTTCATGAACGCATTCCCGTCCTCAAAGGCGATAGTCAAACGCCTATCCTTAAACGCGCCTTTTGAGACAAAGGGAAGATATTTCTTTGAGATCTCAACGATCTCTCTATCGATCTCAACCTGATAAAGCTCTTTGAGCGGATGCTTTGCCGCTTCACGCAATACCCCGCCATCGCCGCCGCCGACCACGAGGAACCGTTTGGGCGACGGATGCACCAACAAAGGCACGTGCGCGATCACTTCATGATAAATGAATTCATCGCTCTGAGAGAACTGAATAATGCCGTCCAAAGAAAGCATCCTGCCAAACCCATTGCTTTCAAAAACATGGATATCCTGGAATTTGCTTTTGCCGCGAAAAATGTCTTTATGGATACGGAAAATATCCGTTTTGCAACGGCGGACTCCCGGGAAAGACATTTCGACAAACCATTTTTTCTGATCGAAACAAACGGTTCTGCTCATTTTTTTCCTCTTCGAATGTGTCGTATTTTGACTTGTTTAGGCTGAAAAACTTCTTTGAGGTATTCCAGCGCCCTGATAGGTTTCGTTTCTTTGCCGCAGGTAAAAATATCGACGGCCATATATTCGTGTTCCGGCCAGGTATGGATCGCAATGTGGGATTCCGCTAAAAGAATGACGCCGGTAATTCCTTGCACGGGGAATTTATAAACCGTAACCTGCAGCGGGGTATTATTCGCGGCTTTTGCCGCGCCATACAGGATCTTTTCCATTTCCTTGGCATCATCAACAAATGTCGGAGAATGGAAATCGGCCGTTACATGAAGCGAGAGAAAGCTATTCTCTTCAAGCTCCTGTGTTTTCTTCCCCGGTTTTTCTTGTACTACAGGTTCTTTCATCCCGATGCAGGGGACCATGCCCCGGCTCCTTTCAACGAATTAAACGTATACACCGAACTATTGAACAAAAAAGCTGCGCTAATCGGCTTATCATAAAAATATGCTCGAGCGCAGATACTAGTAGTATACATAGATTTTTTAAAAAAGCAAGAAAAACATTTTACGCTCGCAGCTTAGTGCGATAGATCATGCCCTGTTTTCTGCCGGAGCCTGACCCGTAACCCTGCTATGCTATGCGGTATCCGCTCAAGCGGCTTTCTTGCGCATTACTGTTTTCAACCATTCAAACCACATAAGGCTTAATACCCCTGCCGCGAACGTCACGCCTAAATCATCAAAGGTCAATATTTCAAAATGGAACAACCTGCGCAAAAACGGAACATACAGCACCGCCATCAACGCAACAAAGGTCCCGGACATAACCAAAAGAAGCGCCTTGTTGCGCGTTTTAATGATCTCCACGATATTTTTCGACCACGACAAATTGGTCACAATGAGCATAATATTGGCGAAAACAAGCGTTGCAAACGCAAGGGTCCGCGATTCCAGCTCGCCCTTTTTTGTATACAAGGAAACGGCATAGACAATAAAAACAACCGCCAGGATACTCATCCCCTGCAGGAGGCTGACGACAAAAGACTTTTTATTAAAAAGCGCTTCTTTCAAATTGCGCGGCGGACGTTTCATAATGCCCTTCTCTTCTCCGACAGATTCAAAGACCGTAGAGCAGGCCGGGTCGATGATCAACTCTAAAAATGCGATATGCGCGGGAAGCAAAACGATCGGCATCTGAAAAAGAACCGGCAAAAAAGACATCCCTGCTATAGGAACATGCACCGCAAAGATATACGAGATCGCCTTCTTAAGATTATCGAAGATGCGGCGGCCAAGACGCACGGCGATAACGATCGATGAAAAATCGTCGTTTAAAAGGACCAGACTCGACGATTCACGCGCGACATCGGTGCCGCGCTCACCCATGGCAATACCGATATTGGCTGATTTTAATGCGGGGGCATCGTTCACGCCGTCTCCGGTCATAGCGACGATCTCTCCGTTTGCCTTTAAGGCATTAACGATCAATAACTTTTGCTCCGGAACAACGCGGGCAAAAACGTTGATGTTGGCGATGCGCTGCCGCAAATGCGCCTGATCCATTTTTTCAAGTTCCGGCCCCGTGATGCATTCCTCGGGATTTCGCAAGCCGATCTGGCGGGCGATATGCACCGCCGTAGCAGGATAATCGCCGGTTATCATCACCACGCGCATACCCGCCTCATGCGCCTCTTGGACGGAAGCAGGAACGCTTTTGCGCACCGGATCGACAAAGCCAAGAAGCCCGACAAACTCAAAAATAAAATCGTGCTGCCCGTCGGGAAGTTCTGTTTTCTTAAATGAAGCCTTGGCAACCCCTAGAACGCGCAAGCCCTGCCGCGCCATCTCTTCGATGGAAAGGGATATCTTTGCAAAATCATCGTGGCTGACGTGACACAAATCAGCGATTGCTTCCGGAGAACCTTTCGCTGCGATAATAAAATGTTTCCTGCCAGGAGACTCCCAGACATGGGATAGCGCTAAGAGCTGTTTTGAAAGCGGGTATTCTTTTACCAATTGCCAGTCTTTATGGATATGCTCTGTTTTTGCCAGATAAAATTCGCTCACCGCCTTTAACTCTTTTTCTATCGGATCGAACGGATCCTTTTGGCTGGCTAAAACCCCGTATTCCAAAAGCCCGTGCACGATTTCGGGTAATTTCGCGATTTTTCCGACGTCAACATCGAAACAGCGCCCCTGCACGCACAGCGTTTTCAGACGCATTGAATTCACGGTCAAGGTACCTGTTTTATCGCTGCATAGAACAGTGGCGGCTCCCAAGGTTTCGATCGCATGACTGCGCCGGGTCAGAACCTGGCTTTTGGAGATCCTCCATGCCCCCAGCGTCAGGAAGATCAACAAAACAACGGGGAATTCTTCCGGGAGCATCGCCATGCCAAGGGTCAACCCCGATAAAATCCCATGGAGCCAATTACCGCGCGTGAAACCATACAGAAGCACCACAAAAGAACAAAGCGCTATCCCGGCAATAGAAAAATTCCTGACGATCAGGTTCATTTCCTTCTGCAAGAGAGTCCTCTCTTCCTTGATCTCTTGCAAGGCCTTTCCGATCTTCCCCATTTCCGTATGCACGCCGACATGATTGACTTGAGCATACCCTCTCCCCTGCACCACGAGCGTTCCGGAATACACAAACGGCATGTCATCTCCTCCCGGCCGCCGGGGATCCTGTCCACCGTCCCACTCTAACTTACGCACCGGCATCGATTCCCCTGTCAAGAGAGACTCATCGACAAGCAGGTTGGAGCAGGAAAGGACGACGGCATCTGCAGGCACGCGATCGCCTTCCTGCAGCATGATCAAGTCACCGCGCACAACTTCCCTTCCGGCGACTCTTCGTTGCTGTCCGTCGCGAACAACCAAGGCGCGGGGGCTTGAAAGATCGCGCAATGCCTCTAAGGCCCGCTCGGTTTTGCGCTCTTGATAAAAGGTTATTCCTACCACAACGATCACAAACGTCAGAAGCATTAAAGCATCCTGCGCTTCGCCGAGGAACAAATAAATAAGCCCGCAACCGACCAACAGAAGCAGCATCGGCTCGCGTAAAACTCCGAATAGAATAAAAAGGAAGTTTTTCTTCTTCTGGAAAGGAAGCTCGTTAAATCCTTCTTCTTTGAGACGCTTGGCAGCTTCCTGCTCGGAAAGACCCGTTAAAACCTGCTGGGGGGACATACCATTGGCCACTCCTGCCTCCTTAGGGCTCCTGGTAAACAAAAAAAGGAAGATCCGATTCTCAACTCCGCGGAAGTCCCGTAGCAATGTTTTACGCTACTGCCGACAATTCCGGCCCGGTGTGAGCTCCTGATCTTCCTTCTTTTATTGTAAAAGAATTCCTCTTCTTGTCAAGAAAAACGCTTTGTTATTCGCTATCGGAAATACGCAATGAACTGAATGAGCGCGCGACGAAGAAAAGCGAAATAACAAAAAATATTACCGCCAGCGTCAAGTTCATCTTCCTTGATAATTCAATTGCGATCTCAATGGCCAAAAGCCCGAAAAGCGTGGTGAATTTGATCAACGGATTGATCGCGACCGATGACGTATCTTTGAAAGGATCGCCGACCGTATCGCCGACAACCGTCGCTGCATGCAGCGGGGTCCCTTTTTGATCGCGATATTTTACTTCAACAAGCTTCTTTGCGTTATCCCAAGCGCCGCCGGCGTTCGCCATAAAAATGGCCTGGAACAAACCAAAAACCGCGATGGAGATAAGATACCCGATAAAGAAGAACGGGTTCAAGCACGCAAACGCCAAGGTGCTAAAAAGGATGACCAAAAAGATATTCACCATACCCTTTTGCACGAATTTCGTGCAGATCTCAACGACCTTTTGGCTGTCTTTTGTAGAGGCTTTTGTTGCGCCTTCAAGCTTGATGTTTTCCTTAATATAGGCAACCGCATGATACGCGCCCGCGGTAACCGCATGCATTGACGCTCCGGTAAACCAGTAAATAACCGCCCCTCCGGTGATCAACCCCAGGAAAAACGGCGGATAAAGGATCGATATCTTATCGATATTCACCGTAAGCCCTTGCGTCAATATCGCAATGATAGAAAAGATCATCGTTGTTGCGCCGACAACAGCCGTACCGATCAACACCGGCTTTGCCGTTGCCTTGAACGTATTTCCCGCCCCGTCATTGGACTCAAGATTGTGCTTTGCCTTTTCAAAATCAGGCGTAAACCCGTATTCTTCCTTGATTTCTTTTTTAATGTTCGGCAGCGTTTCGATAAGCGAAAGCTCATAGATAGACTGCGCGTTATCGGCAACCGGACCATACGAGTCAACGGCGATCGTAACAGGCCCCATTCCCAAGAAACCGAACGCAACAAGGCCAAACGCGAAAATCGCAGGGCCAAGCATCAATGATCCCAGCCCGAG
>CAZJJL010000090.1:0-5499 GCA_964546325.1 uncultured Planctomycetales bacterium
AGAGTCGGCAGAGCGGTTGAATGCGGCGGTCTCGAAAACCGTTGTCGCCGTAAGACGACCGGAGGTTCAAATCCCCCACTCTCCGCCAGTTATATCAAACGGGGATTTAAGCCCTGTTGTAGGGTGTTTGCGGCAGTATCTGCCGCTCTATTTTCTTTGAAATCACGATATCATCGAAAAGGGTATACGAAGTGCCCTTAAGAGCGGTATAATGAAGTACGGATATGATTCAGAAGCGCGATGATCGTTGTATCGTGTAAGTGGTCCGGAGAGAACTCTCCGGAGGTTTGTGCGATGGTCGGGCCGCCATCTGCGATATCCGCAGGTGGCTTTTTTATTTTGAGTCGATACATCAAAGCGTAAAGGGGGTATACAGATGAACGAAGTTATTATGCATACTACGCAGCAGGTGCTTAAATTCAGCGTCCCGGCAGCGGTTTTTTTTGTTACCATTCTAAGCGGATATATTATACGGAATATCATATTCCGTCATCTGGGGAAATGGACCAAGAATACGAAAACCCAGATAGATGATATTATTATCGGGGCGGTCAAAGGGCCGTTCATTGTTTGGTCTATTATGTTGGGTATTTATTTTTCTTTGAAA
The DNA here is from genome assembly GCA_964546325.1 of uncultured Planctomycetales bacterium. Lineage (GTDB taxonomy): Bacteria > Omnitrophota > Gorgyraeia > Gygaellales > Profunditerraquicolaceae > DAONEO01. The sequence continues at coordinate 608 of CAZJJL010000090.1, forward strand.
GTGGCAGCGCTTCCCCTTGATCTTGTTCTTATTGTCAATAAGACCCTGTTTGTGTTGGGGGTATTTTCGGTCACCTTGGTTTTGGCCAATATTTCAAAGAAACTCATCCAAACGTATTCGGCAAAGGTGGAATCTGCTTTACCGGTAACATCGCTTACCCAGAATATCAGCCGCATTGTTATCTTTGGCATAGGCGTTTTGATCATACTGAATAACCTTGGTATTTCCATTACGCCTATTTTGGCAACCTTAGGCGTCGGCGGCTTGGCGGTTGCGCTAGCCTTACAGGACACATTGTCCAACCTTTTCTCGGGGTTTCATATCGCGGTAGCGAGGCAGATCAGGATAGGCGATTATGTAAAGTTGGATACGGGAGAAGAGGGGTATGTAACGGATATTAATTGGCGTACGACCAAAATCAAAATGCTGCCGAATAATGTGGTGCTTGTCCCGAACGAAAAACTGACCAAGGCAATCGTGACCAATTACTATCTTCCTGATAAAGAGATGGCGGTCTTGATCAACGTGAGAGTCCATTATAATAGCGATCTAAAAAAGGTAGAACGTGTTACCTGCGAGGTGGCAAAAGAGATCATGAAAGAAGTTCCGGGAGGGGTTCCTTCGTTCGACCCGTTCATCCGCTATAATACGTTTGCTGATTTCAGCATTAATTTTACGATCATTTTACGCGCTCAAGAATTTGTCGATCAGTATTTGATCAAGCATGAGTTTGTCAAGAAACTTCATGAGCGGTATAATAAGGAAGGTATTGTTATTCCGTATCCTATTCGTACCATCGTCAAAGAATAGCAAAAGAAATTGTCCTTTTGCATAATGGAACTATTTGGGTAGAAAGTAATCCGGGGAAGGGAAGCACGTTCATTTTTACGATCCCGCGCGATCGCAGGAAGATTGATCAAGAGTACGCTGCGTAACTAACAAGAGGTGGCATGTGAAAAGAATACTTATATTTCTTTTACCGATACTTATTATTGTGGCCATCGGCTTTACCGTTTTTGGGATCATGCAGGTGCGTTTTACCGAAGAGCGCCTCATGGATGACCTTAAGCGTAAAGCCAAGACTGTCGACGAAAGCCTCGAGTTGTCTGCTAAGTATATTCTGGTTAACAACGATTTACGTTATGCCAACCGTATCGTGGAGAGTTTTCAAAAACGGGAACGCCTTCAGGGGTGCGTTATCTATGATAAAGAAGGCAAGATCATTGCCATTACAGACCGCTTTTCTGATTGGCAGCAGAAAGATAAACCGTATTTAAATGACATCTTCGCGACTAAGAATCCCCGTGGCGCGTTGGAGAAATATCATGATTATTCGGTTTATAGCTATATTCTCCCCGTTATCGATGATGAGGGCGCGGTGGTAGGGTTGGTTGAAGTTATCTACGATACGTCGTATCTGTTCAATACGATGTCGGAGCTCTGGAAGAGGATCAGCATTACGTTGATCGCGCTGATTCTTTTGATAACCGCGGTAGCTTTCTTGATCCAACGGCAAATTTTTATTCTCCCTGTCCGCCGATTAACCCAATGGTTTACGCATTTTCAAAGAGGTGAAGTTGATAAATTACGGCCTTTTGTCGAAAAAGGGGAATTCGGTAAGCTTGTCAGTGAAGTAGAGCAGGTGGCGCTTAGTTTGCGCGTTGCCAGAAGGGCTGTTTCCGATCAAGCGCAGGTGCGCGTTAAGAAAGACGAATTATGGACAGAAGCGAAGTTAAAGGACCTGGTGCACGCAAAACTGGGTGAAAACGCGCTTGTTGTGGTCTCTAATAGAGAGCCGTATATGCATATTATCAACGAAACGACGGGCAAACCCCGTTGTACGCGTCCTGCAAGCGGTGTCGTTACCGCGATAGACCCGATTTTACGCGCCTGCGGAGGTACATGGATCGCGCACGGAAGCGCAAATGCCGACAGGAATTTCGTAAACTCAAAAGATAAGCTGGGAGTGCCTCCGGAAGATAACCGGTATATCTTAAAAAGGGTGTGGCTTACCAAGGAGGAAGAGGAAGGGTATTATTACGGTTTTTCGAATGAAGGGTTATGGCCCTTGTGCCATGTGACGCATACGCGGCCGATATTCCGTGAGGCGGATTGGCAGATGTATAAAGAGGTGAACCAGAAATTTGCCCAGAGTGTCTTGGATGAGCTTCCGGCGAAAGATCCATTCGTGTTCATTCAGGATTATCATTTTACCCTGTTGCCCAAGATCATAAAGGAAAAGCGTCCGGACGCAACGATCGCGCTTTTTTGGCATATCCCCTGGCCGAACCCGGAGGTATTTGCCATATGCCCGTATCATCTGGATATACTCGACGGCATGCTCGGTTGCGATCTGATCGGATTTCATGTCCAGAATCATTGCAATAATTTTCTCGATACGGTCAATAGGCTGATAGAGTGCCGGGTTGATACGGAGAAGTTCAGCGTTATCAATAAGAATAAAGAAACGATCATACGTTCTTTTCCGATCAGCGTCGATGGTTTTATGCCGCATATTAAAAACGCTTCTCTTACCGCAGAAGTGCACAAAATAAAGAAAGAGTATGATCTGCACGATAAGATTGATTATACCAAGGGGATCATCGAGAGGATCATGGCGATAGACCGTTTCCTTGAGAAATATCCGGAATATAAGAAGAAATTTGTGTTCATTCAGTTGGCTGCTCCCAGCAGAACGCACATTAAAAGGTACCATGAGTTGATGGGAGAGATCGATGAGCTTATCGAGAAGAAGAACTGGAAATATTCTGACGGAAATTGGAAGCCGATCATATATTTAAAACGCCACTTCTCACCCGAGGAAATTAAACCGTATTTTGCATTAGCCGACATCTGTATGGTCAGTTCTCTGCATGATGGCATGAATCTGGTTGCCAAAGAGTACGTTGTTTCTAAAGGCGATGCGAGCGGTGCGTTGATCCTCAGTAAGTTCACCGGCGCCGCCAGGGAATTGACGGATGCTGTTTTGGTCAATCCGTATTCCATCGAGGAGTTTGCTGATGCGATAAAATTCACCATAGATATGCCTGCTCCCGAAAGAAAAAAACGTATGGAGAATATGCGCCAGGTTGTTTTGGAGAACAATATCTATAAATGGGCGGGGAATATTATAACGGAGCTTACGTCCCTTAAGAAGACATAGGCGAGAGGTCTTTATGCGTTATGTGTTTGACGACTGGGATGTTTTACGGGAGAAGTTTAAAGGCAAGAGATTGCTGATATTCTTGGACTATGACGGAACGCTGACGCCTATCGTCCGGACGCCGGAGCGCGCCGTCATATCGGCCGCAACAAAAAATGAATTAGCTTTGTTATCGCAAGATCCGTGTTGTAAAATAGCTATTATCAGCGGTCGTTCCCTCGAGGATGTGCGCAGTAAACTTGTTTTAAAGAATGTTGTCTATTCCGGTAACCACGGGTTGGAGATCAAAGGGCCGGGAATACGGTATGCCCAGGCGCTTCCTTCTTCCCATAGAGCGTCTCTGCTTGCGCTTAAACGGGATCTCGGTAAAAAGATAGCGGTTTTCCGGGGCGCTTTTATCGAGGATAAAGGGCTTGCCTTGACGTTGCATTTTCGCCAGGTAAGTCCGGGTGAGGTTGCCGCTTTAAAGGATGTTTTCTACGGGATCGTTAAGCCGTATGTGACAAAACATACGGTAGAGATCAAAGCAGGGAAGAGAGTCCTTGAGGTGCGTCCCTTCATCGCATGGGATAAAGGAAAAGTTGTTGTATGGCTTTTGGCGCGTAAGAAATTCACGGGGCCCGCTAACGGATATGTGCCGATCTATATCGGCGATGATCGTACCGATGAAGATGCTTTCAAGGCGATCGGGCATTCCGGGATCACGATACGGGTCGGTAAACTGCGGTCATCGTGCGCGCAGTATTATGTGAATAATTCAGTTGAAGTAAGGAAAATACTTGTTAAAATAGCGCATATACTCAGGGAGGTGGGTCGATGCTCGAATTAAAGAAGGCTCAGGAGCCGTTTTGTTTCCACACGCGGTTGCATCTTACGGAGCTGACCGGGTTGCGCGCTACTACGTTGGGGCAGCTCTTGTCGCTTATTAAAAAGGTCCCCGGCGCTAGTATTTATCATCATACACATAGATTTTTACAGCAGCATCAATATCTTTCTCCGGAGCCTCCGAATGATTTTGCGTATTGGGTGACTGAAGCGCTGGGAGAGGATGAATTGGGCGAAGAATTGGCCAGTATCGATACGATCCAATATACGACGATCCGGAGCCTTCGGGAAAAGGTTGTTGCGACGATCGAGGCGTATTCACGCACCAACCATTTGGTTAAGTTAAAGTTTGCCAGAAGCGGGGAAGAGTTCCATTTCATGAAATCGGTTAGTTTTGTGCTGCCTACGCATTATGTGGTGCAGGATCTCCGGGAATTCGCGGATGCCCTGCAGAAAGTCACCCTGGATTCCATCTATTTCCATGTTTTTGAATCGCGGCTCAGGCTTGAAAAAGGGGATAACGATTTCTCGAACTGGATCGCAACATCGTTGCTTGATAAAGAGTTGGCGTATGAGATCTCGCGGCTTGATCCGTATACTCAGACCCTCGAAAACCTTAGGAAAACATTGGTGCGCATCATTCAAAAAAGGATAGGGGCTTAATATGGCGCAGATAAACGAATATATACCTATTGTTGGTCAGTCGGTCATCGATGATCTCAAACTCCTTGCGACAAAATTACAGGGGAAAGTGATACAGCATATTAATTCTACGGCGGTGGGCGGAGGCGTTGCCGAGATATTAAACCGCATGGTCCCTCTTTTGCGGGAGTTAGGAGTCGATACACGATGGGACCTCATTAAAGGAGGAGAGCAGTTTTTTGAAGTGACCAAAAAATTCCAT
>CAZJJL010000090.1:5509-6851 GCA_964546325.1 uncultured Planctomycetales bacterium
AATGCTCTTCACGGTCGCGCCGAAACGATAACGCAGAAAGACTTCGATATTTTTATGGAAACCAGTCAGAATAATATCGATGAGGCTGTTATTTGCGGAGATATTGTTTTTGTGCATGATCCGCAGCCGATCGCGTTAGTGAAAAAGAAATCCCAGAATAAATGGATCTGGCGGTGCCACGTTGATGTCTCAAGTCCGAACCAGAAGGTGTGGGGGTTTTTGCGGGGTTTTATCGACCAGTATGATTCCGCGGTGTTCTCCGCTCCCGGGTTCTCGCAGCGTTTGCCGATCAGGCAGTTTTTGATCGCTCCGTCTATTGATCCGTTAAGCGATAAGAATAAAGAGCTCCCTCAGGACGTGATTGACGGGGTGCTTCGTAAATACGAGATATCGACGAATAAACCCATTGTGACACAGATCTCCCGGTTCGATCGTTTAAAAGATCCTGTCGGGGTCATTGAAGCGTATCAGCAGGTAAAACGGTATATTGATTGTCAGCTTATTCTTGCGGGTGGAGGAGCAAGCGATGATCCCGAAGGGCTTAAGGTTTTGGAAGAAGTCAGGGAAAAAGCGAAGAAGGATCCCGATATCCATATTCTTTTATTGCCGCAAAACGATATTGAAGTGAACGCTTTGCAGCGAGCTTCGACCGTTTTAATCCAAAAATCCCTTAAAGAAGGGTTCGGTTTGACGGTTTCCGAGGCGCTTTGGAAAGCAAAGCCAGTGGTTGCTTCTAATGTCGGAGGGATCCCCTTACAGATCAAGCATAAGTATTCGGGTTTGCTTTGCCATTCGGTTGACGGGGCAGCGTTTGCGATAAAGCAGTTGCTGAACAGCCCGGAATACGCAAAAAGACTGGGAGAGAACGGCAAAGAACACGTCAGGAATAATTTTGTGCTTATCCGGCATTTGCGTGAGTATATGCTTTTGTTCCTTTCCCTGTATCACGATAAAGATATTGTGTATCTATAAGGCAGGACGATAATGAGAGATATAGGGTTTTGTCGCTCTCATGCTTTGTTCTTGCGTACTTACGTATAAAACGGAATGGACTATATAACGACGCCGGTCAATAAAAAGAAAGATATCCCCGCAGAATATCGGGGGACTCCTATCGGGTCATTGCTGGAATATCACAACCTCCATAGCCGGTTCAAGACGTATTCCCAAGCGCGGCTTCTCATTGGCATGTGCATGGATAATCGCAAGCATCTGCATATTCCCGAGAATTTTGCTTTTATTATACGTTCCGGCGGAGCGAACTTGCGGTATAGCGAGTTCAAGGTTTCTTACGCGATCGCGGTGGGAAAGGTCAGGCACATCGCTTTGATCGGGCATAACC
>CAZJJL010000091.1:0-6725 GCA_964546325.1 uncultured Planctomycetales bacterium
GGCTTATTACGCAATACCCAATACGCCATACGCAATACAAATAAGGAATTTATGAATATTGATGAGTTATTAGAAGGAATACAAAAGCCGGGCCGTTACATCGGCCAGGAGTGGAATGTTAGCCGAAAGAAGTTTGAAGACGCGCAGATACATTTTGCGCTTTGTTTTCCGGATCTTTACGAGCGTGGTATGAGCAACCTCGGTATACGGATATTGTATAGCGTTATGAATGGGATTACCGATGTTGTTTGTGAGCGGGTGTTTGCGGTTGCCGCTGACGTAGAAACGCGCCTGCAGGAAAGAGGCGAATTACTTTTTTCCCTTGAGTCGCGTCGTGCTTTAAAAGATTTTGATCTTGTCGGCTTCTCAATGGGGCACGAGTTACAGTTTACCAATGTTTTATCCATGCTTGCCTCCGGCGGTATTCCGTTGCACGCTCTTGAACGGGATGATCGGCATCCGTTTGTTATCGGAGGCGGTCCGTGTGTAGCGAATCCCGAACCGATGCACGCTTTTTTTGATTTTTTTGTGATCGGGGAAGCGGAAGAAGCTTTGATCGAGATCACGGATGTATATAGGGCGCATGCCGCGCAGTTCAAAAAGAAAGAAATTACCAGACGCCAGTTCCTGGAGATATTTGCTGGCGTTCCCGGTGTGTATGTCCCGTCATTGTACGATGTTTCGTATACTCAGACGAATCGAATCCTTGATTTCACTCCTAATTCAAAGGCTGCACCCGGACGTATCAAAAAACGGTTTGTTCAGGATTTTGAAAAAGCCCCGTTTCCCGCTGCCTGGCTTGTTCCGTATATTCAGATCATTCATGACCGTATTACCTTGGAATTGACCCGCGGTTGTCCGAACACCTGCAGGTTTTGTCAGGCGCGCCACCAGTATTATCCGTACCGTATTCGTAAACCGGAAACGATGCTTGCTTTGGCTCAGCAGTCGTATCAGTGCAGCGGATATGATGAGTTGGCGTTGGGAGGATTGTCGGTCAGTGACTATCCGTATCTTTCGGAACTCTTGACCTCTTTGTTGACAGTGTTCAAGAATAAGGGGGTCAGTGTTTCTCTTCCGTCTATGAAGCCCAAGACGATGCTGGGGAACTTAGCCGCACGTATCGCTTCTGTCAAGAAGACGGGTCTAACGTTTGCGCCTGAAGCGGGAAGTGTTCGGATGAGACAGATGCTGGGGAAGCAGTTTGATGAGAAAGAGTTTTTTCAAACACTCGAGGATTCTTATCGCAGCGGGTATCAACATGTAAAACTTTATTTTCTGATGGGCCTTCCCTTTGAATCTGATGATGATCTCGAGGGAATCGTTGCTTTTGCGGGAGCCGTTTCGCAGGCAGGAAAAAAGGCGTGTAATCGGCCGGCTCAGGTTAATGTAAGCATTAACGCTTTGATACCGAAACCGCATACTCCTTTTCAGTGGTTTGGTATGGAAACGCGCGGAAATATCGAACGGAAACAAGCAGCCATAAGAAAAAAAATGTCTTCGAATAGGCGCTTAAAGGTCAGTTTTCATAACACGGAAATGAGTTTTTTGGAAGGAGTATTCTCTCGCGGTGACCGCAGGCTTGCGGGGGTCATTGAGCGTGCGTATCGTAAAGGTGCTCGTTTTGATGCCTGGGATGAGCTACGGAAGTTTGCGCTATGGCAGGAATCCTTTGCGGAAGAAGGTGTTTGTCCTGAAGAATATCTTGGCCCCAGGGATTTGCAGGAGCTTTTGCCTTGGGATTTTCTGGATATGGGGATATCGAAGGACGCAATGCTTTGTGAATACGAGAAAGTTATTGCGAGTAAATAAGATAAGAGGTATAATACTTTCAAATCTTGACGGAAAGTGTCACAATTATTGAAGGAGGCGGGATGAAAGAAGATCTTTCCTTAGCGACACGTAATCTCCGCTATAAGCTGAAGATATCTTTTTATCTTATGCTTGTTTTGCCTCTTTTAGTAAGTGTATATCTGGTAGTTAATTACATACTCCCTAAGTTTGGTTTTGAAGTTGGCGCTATCGCGGCGTTGGTGGTAAGCGCTCTTATAGCTATCGGCGGCTTTTTCATCATTAAAGAGGTTTTTGACCGCATTATGGCTGTTACGACCGAGGCAAAGCTTATTGCCGCCGGAGATATCACCAGAGAGATATCAGTCCCTCGAGTTGACGAAGTAGGGGATTTGGGGCAAGCGTTGAATCAATTGACCGGCAGGATCCGCGTCAATATGGAGGAGCTTAAAGGTTTTAGTGAGAAAACCGCGGAAATTAACCTCGAGATCCAAAAACGCGTTCTGGTTCTTTCCAACCTGCTTCAAGTCAGTTCTCTGATATCGCAAGGCGCAAAACTCGAAGATGTGCTTAAGATCACGACGGAAAAATCCCGCCTTTTGGCTCAATCAGACATATCATTCCTCTTTATCAGAACCGAGAATCAGGATTCCTTTCATGTGAAGGCAGCGGAAGGTCCTTTAGCGGTTTATTTTACGAGCCTTAGGCTCGAGGCCGGTGATATCGTCTACAAAAAAGTTGTTATCGGCAATAAGCCTTTTCTCATCGATAAAGAAAATCCTCTTTCTGCCGAGCAGAGCGGTTTTACGGAGACCTTTAAAGTGAAAAACGCTTTGATCCTGCCGGTATACCTGAAAAGCAGGGTCATTGGTATTCTGGGGATCGGGAATAATAGAGAAAATTTCTACTATAAAAAAGATGATTCCGAACTGCTTGATATCTTTGCAAAACAGATCGCCATATCGATCGAGAATGATTTTCTTATGCATCGTATCGAGAAGTTGGAGATTAAAGACGCTCTAACGGGTTTGTATAATGAAGCTTTTATCCGCAGCCGCCTGCAGGAAGAAATCAAGCGTTCGATTTCATATCAGCGCCCATGCGGGTTCGTTATTCTTAATGTCGACGATTTTCAGCGTTTTCATAGCACATTCGGGGGGTTGCAAACAGAAGCGGTTTTAAAGCGGGTCGCATCGCTTATCCGTGATTCGGTGAGCGAAATCGACAGGGTAGGGCGCGTCGGTGATAATGAATTCGCCATCATTCTGCCGGAAAAGAATAAGCGGCAGGCGCAAAGCGTTGCGGAAGATATCCGTAAAAAGATCGCGTTTAGTTTTGGCGAGGATCAGGACGCTGCAAAACGCTTGACCGTTTCAGCGGGTATTAGTGAAAATCCTTTGGATGGCATTAACGCCGAAGAACTTTTTGCAAAGGCAAAAGCTTCTTTGAGTCTGGCAAAAATGCAGGGGAAAAATAGGGTTTCCGGGTAACCTGATAGATATATACATCTATGCCGATAAGACGAATAATCAACAAACAATTAGGTGAGCTTTTAACGGAACGGAATCTTCTTTCAACGCAACAGTTGGAAAAAGCATTATCGTTTCAGAAGGAGCGCGGAGGTTTGATCGGTGAGATCCTTGTTGAGCTTGGTTTTGTTAAGGAAGAGGATATCGCCCAGGCGCTGACCGCGCAGTACGGTTTTCCCTATTTGCCGCTGAGTAATTACGAGATAAATCCGGAAATCATTAATGTCATTCCCGGCCGTGTTTCCCGGCAATACCTCTTGATACCCATCGATCGTATCGGTAACAATCTAACTTTGGCCATGTCGAATCCGCTGAATGTCCAGGCGATCGAGGACGTTGAGCTGCTCTCCGGTTGTAGTGTTCAAACATTTGTTTCTACGTCTTCGGATGTCAAAAAGGCGATTGAAAAATACTACAAGGATAAAGAATAGTTGGTCAATAGTCTATGGCTTATAGTCAATAGCGGTTCCTTGTTTGGCCATAGACTATCGACTATCGACTGATATATGATCTCACTTAAAGAGCGCCTAACCGAATTACTGATCAATAATAAGCTTATTACCGTCGAGCAGCTTAATGAAGCGATTGAGGTGCAGAAACAAAAAGGCGGTAAGCTAAGCGATGTTATTATTGCGCTGAAATTCATAAAAGAGAGCGATTTAATGCTTTCCTTAAGTCAGGGTTTGGGCCTGCCTCTGATGGATTTGAAGCGCTTTAAGATCGATGTTGAAATAGCGAAGTTTGTCCCCCCCGAATTGGCGCGGCATTATCAACTTATCCCGCTTTCCCTTATGGGCGATACCATTACCGTTGCCATGGCCGATCCGTTGAATATATTTGCGATTGACCATATCCAGTCTTTGACCGGTCATAGCATTAACCCCATCATTGCTTCAAGCCAGGATATAGCTCAGGCGATTGAAACATCGTATCCGGATCAAACCGGAGGCGTCATCGATGATTTGGTCAAGGAGATGGCGGTAAGCTCGATCGAGGTCGTTAAAGAAGAGCGAGAGGCTTTGCCGAGCGATCAGGAGCTTGATCGCGTGAGCCGCGAGATGCCGGTTATTAAGATCACCAATATGATCTTGGATGAGGCAACGCGCAAGAGAGCTTCCGACGTTTTGATCGAGCCGCAAGATAAAAAACTACGCATACGGTTTCGAATTGACGGTGTTTTACAGGAACAACAAGCCCCCCCGAAAAGTATGCACAGCTCCATTGTTTCACGTATTAAGGTTATGTCGAATCTTAACATCGCTGAACATCGCTTGCCACAGGATGGCCGGTTTAAGGTTAAGATCGGCGGTAAGGAAGTCGATTTTCGCATTTCTATTTTGCCGACCAATATCGGTGAAAAAGTCGCTATTCGTGTTTTGGATAAATCGCAAGCAAAGCTTGATATCGACGCTCTTGGTTTCAGCGATCAGGTGGTTCGGGAGCTTAAAAAAGTCGGTAAGTTGCCGCATGGTATGGCGCTTGTCTGCGGTCCGACGGGGAGTGGCAAGACAACGACATTGTATTCTTTATTGCGGTATGTTGATGCGCCCGATAAGAATATTGTTACGGTTGAAGATCCCGTTGAATTCCAAATGGAAGGGATTAACCAGGTTACCGTGCGTCCGGATATCGGTCTGACATTTGCCAGTTCTTTGCGCGCTATTTTGAGGCAGGATCCGAATATTATCATGATCGGAGAGATCCGTGATTATGATACGGTTGATATTGCGATTAAAAGCGCTTTGACAGGTCACTTGGTCATCTCGACCCTGCATACGACAACAGCGCCCGGCGCAATCGTCCGATTAATGAATATGGGCGTTGAGCCGTATCTGATAGATTCATCTCTTGTTTGTTCAATGTCTCAACGTTTGGTCCGCCGTGTCTGCACGTATTGCAAGATGCCCGTGGAGATCAAGAAGGACGTTTTGGATACGATGAAAGTGCGGCTTCCGGCACAGGCAAAAGCGGAATTCTTTAAAGGGAAGGGCTGTCCGCAATGTTTTAATTCAGGGTATAGCGGCCGTATTTGTCTTGCGGAAATTTTGATTTTGACGCCCAAGATCAGGGATTTGATCCTTCAGCGAGCGCAAGAGCATGTTATAAAACAGACAGCGCGAGGCGAGGGAATGGTGACCTTGCGTGAAAATGGTATTGATCTTGCTTTAAAGAGAATTACTACGGTTGAAGAAGTTTTGCGAGTCACCGCGCCAGATGAGCAATAATGGGGCAATGAAATAGGTGTGCGGTTTGCGGTTATCGGTTAGCGCCAAACACCGATCACCGAACACCGAAAACCGAACTTAATGAAGTTGCTACGACTATGGCAAGCATAAAAGACAATATACTGGAAATTCTACGCACGACAAAAAAAGTGAGCCAGGAGCAGCTTGATAAGGCGCTGCAAATGCAGAAGGATAAGCATGTGCCTTTGCGTAAAGTGCTTATCGACCAGGGGATCATAACGGAAGACGAGCTTTTGATGCTTTTATCCGAGCGACTTTTTATTCCGAGGCTTCATTTGACGAAGTATAAATTCGACAGGGCGGTCGTAAGCCTTATCCCCGAGCGTATGGCGCGGCAGTATACTATCATTCCGCTTTCTAAGATGGGTGAGACATTGACGGTCGCAATGTCTGATCCGCTTAATATATTCGCGCTGGATGATATTAAGACTCTTACCGGTTGTAGCATCGATCTGGTATTGAGCCCGGAAGAAGAGGTGTTGCGCGCGATCGACTCGCAGTTTAAATCTGACGCCAAAGAAATGGACGATATTATTTCCGAGGCTGAACGGGGAGATGACAGTCAGGGCGCTGATGGCGTTCAATTAGTTAAGCAGGATGAGCTTGAATTGAGCGGCGCAGTTCAGGAAAGCACGAAAGCGCCTATTGTAAAGCTGGTTGATCTTATGTTAACGCAAGCCCTTAAAAAGCGCGCGTCTGATATTCATATAGAGCCGGAGATGGATTCTTTGCGGGTCCGGTATCGTATTGACGGAGCCCTGCATGAGATATTGCAGGTGCCTAAAACGAATCAAAACGCGGTCTTAGCGCGACTGAAGATCCTGGCGAATCTTGACATTACGGAAAACCGTATCCCTCAGGATGGCAGGTTTAAAGTGAAATTTGAGGGTAAAGAAGTTGACTTCCGTGTTTCGAGTTTACCGACTTCTTTCGGTCAGAAATTCGTGTTGCGGCTTCTTGATAAAGCGAATCTTTCTATAGGCCTTGATAAGCTCGGGTTTTCTGAGCAGCCCGCGCGTATATTCAAGGAAGCGGTTGCCAAGCCTTTTGGTATGATCTTGGTAACCGGACCGACGGGATCGGGTAAATCGACGACGCTCTATTCGGTTTTGAACCAGTTGAATACGCCGGAACGCGATATCATTACGGTCGAGGATCC
>CAZJJL010000092.1:0-5288 GCA_964546325.1 uncultured Planctomycetales bacterium
CCCCTGTCTTTACGATCTGAAAATCCCAGTCTCCGTAATAATGCTTCCAAAGCCCTTCTTTGCACTTTGCCGTCCCGAATATTTTCGCTTTCGGACAACGCTTCATGATCTCCGGTAAGGCGCCCGAATGGTCGGTTTCGACGTGATTGGCAATAATATAATCTATCTTTTCGAGAGGGACGACGGATTGTATCCTTTCGATAAGTTCGGGGGCAAAAGATGCTAACACCGTATCAACCAACGTTATCTTCTCATCAATGATCAGATACGCGTTATAGGTCGTCCCGCGATTGGTTGTATAGGTATGTCCGTGAAAAGTGCGAATATTCCAATCAACCGCTCCAACCCAATAAATACCTTTTTTGATCTCAACGGCTTTCATAGTGACTCCTTATTTTATTTCTGGCAAACCTCACAACGGCTGTTTTTATTATTTCTTCTTCGCCGTTTTTTTTCGAGCGCCTTTCATGGGCTTTCCGCAACACCACATCGTCGTTTTAGAAACACCGCAAGCGTCTATCACGACTTCTCTGCCGCATGGAACGCATACAAGTCTCTGCCCTTTTCTTATTTTTTTCGTCATGGTACCTCCGCGTAGTTACGAAGTTATCTCATCGATAATCCGAGCCATGATAAAATCGTTTTCCGTCAACCCCTTCGCCGCATGAGTCGTAAGGGTGATCCGCACCTTTGAGTAGGAAAGAAAAAAGCTCGGATGATGCCCTTCTTCTTGAGCAATCACGGCTAAAAGATCGAGGAAATATTTTGCCTCGACAAAATCAGCGAATACAAACTCCTTCACGAGCTTCGCGTCATCGGTTAACGTCCAGCCCGATACGTTGGCAAGCAGCGCCTTGACTTTCTCTTGCGGCAACGCTACCGCACCGCCTTCACACGGTTTACAGGAACCGGAAATCCCCTGAGGGGCTGCTGCGGCCGGAGACGCCAGCACAAGCCCGATATTTTTTAAAACATCGGCATAATCCGGGGCATTGGTTATCTCAGGGACTATCTGGACATAACGAACGATATCATTTTTATCGACAATGACCACGGACCGAGCCAAAAGATTCAGTTCCTTTATCAAGAGCCCGTAGCGTATCCCGAATGAACCTGTTTTATAGTCGGAAACAACGCGAACGTTGGCGATATCGAACGTTTCACAAAAACGCTTTTGAGCAAATGGAAGGTCTTTACTGATACCGACGATCACGACATCCTTTGCCAGGCCCGTAGCTTGTTTGTTGAATTCCTTGACTTGCAGATCGCAAACCGGCGTATCGATTGAAGGAAAACTTGTCAAAACCTTCACTTTCCCTGCGAATGTCGCAAGCGTTACATCCTGAAGATCCTGGGAAGCAACCGTAAACCCAGGGGCTGGTTTTCCTATCTGCACGGCTCTACCGACAAGCGTAAGCGGACTTTTCTGGAACGTGACAGTGCGTTTCATGGTATCTCCTTACGTTTATTCTCTTTTGGAAAGCTGATGATCATACATGATCATCGCCGCAGAATCGGGCTTGATCATCTTCAGCGTCTCGATAATGACCGTCGCGTTCTTTTCTTCTTCGACTTGCTCCGTAATAAACCACTGCAGGAAAATAGTCGTGGCGTTATCATTGAGCTCGATCGCCTGTTCATAGATATTATTAATTGATTTCGTGACTTCTTTCTCGTGCGCGAGCGTCTTCTCAAAAACATCCATTGCCGAAGCAAAATCCGTCGGAGGCTGCGGAATGCCCTGCAGCACCACGCGGCCGTTCGTATCAAACACATAATCGTAGAATTTCATAGCATGACCATATTCCTCTTTTGCCTGCACTTTCATCCAATGCGCAAAACCCGCGAAATTCTTTGACTCAAAATATGCCGCCATTGCCAAATACAAATACGCTGAATACAACTCATTCTTGATCTGATCGTTAATTATTTCATTTAATTTCTTATCCATGATATCCTCCTTATTCGGTTATCGGCATTCGGTTAACGCTAACCGCAAACCAACGACTATTCTACGACGATCTCTTGAGAACTCTCCCAAAATCCATGAATATTGCAATTTGCGACTGCGCATAACGTTCCCGTCTTCTCCGTCTTAAACTGGAGGGATACAGACGGCACGGTATATACCGAACTGGTATTCGGCCCCTGCGCTGAACCGCCATGAGCGCTAAATTCAAACCGACCTAACAAATACGGGAATTTTTCCCCTTTCGGCAAAAAACTAACATCAATCCCGGCAATATGGTGTTCCGTCGTATTAGGATGTGCGATCTCTTTACCGACAGACACCTGCACAACAACGACAGCGCCCTTTTTCGCTGTGCCGCAAGCTTCAATGACAGGTACATGTTTTTCAGTCTTCCAATCGGCTGTTTGTAATACATCTTTAAATGACGTCATAGGAGCCTCCTTTTTACCTTCTTAACGCCCGATCCGGCCGGATCGGGGCATTTCCCTCTTAAAAAACAAAAACCTACTCCGTTATCCAGAATAGGCGGTTTTCCGCACACCTCTATAGACACCCAACGTATTACTTACTCCACATCTATACACACATTGCACCATATTAGTATACTCCTCATGTAAGCCGCTGTAAACAACGAATAGGGTTATTTTCGATCAGTATCCGATGAAATTCTCGATTTTAACCCGATCATGGGAACACCCCAGAGAAAACGCCAACTCACGCATTGCTTCAACCATCTTCGGAGGCCCAAAAATAAAAACAACCCGCTCGTTTAAATCGCACACCTGCGTTCCGAGCAACTTTTTATCGATTGCCCCGTAAAAACACGTGCGATCTTTCGGCTGGCAATCGGTTAGTGTATAACTCACGTTAATATTCGCATGTGCTGCCTGCCATGCATCCAGCTCCGGCCGAAATGCGATCTCATCATCCGTCTTGTTGGAATATACCACGTGCACCTCAGTGGACAACTTCTTTGCGATGATATATTCCACGATAGAAATGACCGGTGTAATCCCGATGCCGCCGATAAGAAATCCGATCTTTTGATAGGACGGATCAAATACGCACGTACCCATCGGGGCTTTGATCAAAACCTCATCTCCGGCTTTCAACTCCCTCAAACGCGTAGAAAAAGCGCTTTGGCTTAAACGCTTGGTCACCTCGATATACGGCATTGTCGGCGACGAAGAGAAAGAAAGATACTTATTCAGCTCCTTATTACCGCGATTGGACTCGTCAAAAATAACCTGCATGAACTGCCCCGGGGCAAAAACAAGCTGCTCAGACGGCTGAAAGCGAAAGCTTTCAACCGTCGGAGTACGCGTAATACGTTCAACACACGTTACTTTTATCTCTTTCATAGAAACCTTATTTCTTCAAGATATCCGCTAAGTCCTTATCAGCGGTAGTGATCAATTTCAGATCAAACGAATCCTGTAAGACCTTAAAAACTCCCGGAGAAACGAATGCCGGAGGAGTAGGGCCGATACGGATGCCCTTCACCCCAAGATACAACAGGGTAAGCAGGATTGCAACTGCTTTCTGCTCAAACCAGGAAAGCACGAATGAAAGCGGCAACTCGTTCACCGAACAATTGAAAACCTTTGCTAAAGCTAAGGCAACTTGAATGCCGGAATACGCGTTGTTGCACTGCCCGAGATCAATGAGCCGCGGGATACCGTCAATAGCGCCACCATCAAGTTTGTTAAACCGGTCTTTACCGCAGGCAACCGTCAAGATCACGCAATCCTGTGGCACCTTCTCCGCCAGTTCCGTAAAATAGTTGCGCCCCGGTTTAGCCCCATCGCAGCCGCCTATCAAGAAGAAGCGCTTGATTTTGCCGGCCTTAACCGCTGCGACGATCTTATCCGCAAGGCCAAGGATCGCCGTATGGTGAAAACCGGTGAGGATCTTTTTTGCCGGCGCTTCGGGAAGGCCCGGCAATGATTTTGCCTTTTCGATAACCTCGCTGAAATCACGGTTCTTTAGATGCACGGCACCCGGCACGCCCGTAATGCCGACCGTATAGAGCCTGTTTAAATACGTGCCATCCGGCGGAATCAATACACAATTGGTAGTGGCGATAATCGGACCCGGGAACGCATTGAATTCTTTCTTCTGCTCCTGCCAGGCACCGCCATAATTACCTGCCAGATGCTTAAATTTCTTTAATTCGGGATACGCATGCGCAGGAAGCATTTCACTATGCGTATAAACGTTTACTCCGGTGCCTTCGGTTTGTTTTAAGAGTTCATACAGGTCCAAAAGATCATGGCCGGTAATTAAGATGCCCGGCCCTTTACGCGTTCCCGTGTCGACCTCCGTCGGAACGGGATTGCCGAAGCGCTTGGTATGCGCCGCATCAAGCATCTCCATGGTCTTAAGGTTTATTTCCCCGGTCTTAAGCGCCATACCGATGAAATCATTGAGATCAAAACTCACGTTGGTAACGGTTTTAAAAAGCGCCTCATGCATAAACGCGTCTACTTCGTCGCTCCGAGCGCCGAGCTCGCGTGCATGAAACGCATATGCCGCTATACCTTTGAGCCCGTACAAAATCGTATCCTGAAGGCTCTGGATATCCTCGTTTTTACCGCACACGCCGATCTTGGTGCACCCTGTCCCGCCTGCTGTTTGTTCGCATTGATAACAAAACATACCTACCTCCTGGCCACTACACTGGCCTTACGAAAGATATTCCCGTCGGGCAATCTCCTGAGCCGTCCGCGTAAAAAATATCTTTTCTATCATCCCTTTTATTTTTTCCGTATCACGACAATCCACTTCATCCTTTAAATTCACCAGCCAATCCGCGTCCAAAAGTATCTTGAAATTCTGCGAATCGCGCGCTCCCGGCGTATGATGATGACCTATAATATCGCACACCTCGTCGATCAAGGGTCTCTGAAAGCCAAATTTCAAAAGTATCCCGCGCGCGATAGCAGGACCCTCTTTTTCCTGGTATTTTCCCGAAGCAGAACCGAATTTCGCTTCCGCAGCCTTTATTCCCACATCGTGCAAGATGCTCGCCGGAACCACGACTTCCCAAGCGCCCCCTTCCTTCCTCAGTATTTCTTCGGCAAAGAATAGGACTTTCCGAGCGTGGTTAATCCGACGGGTATCCTGGCCAAAATACGCTTCCAGTTCCTGTAACAGCTGTTCTTTTACAAGGAGCCTCTTTCCCAAACGATGCTGCCGATATGCGGCTTGCCCGATACACTCCTGCGCGTGACTGCACCAATCAACGCACGAGGGGATAGCCTTGCTCATAACGGGCTGCGCGCATCGCGGGCATGCTCGCCTGACCTCATCGGAA
>CAZJJL010000092.1:5310-6691 GCA_964546325.1 uncultured Planctomycetales bacterium
TCTCGACATCATACCCGCATGAAACGCACCGAATAACTGCCGCGGTACGATTACGGGTATCTTGGCCTGGGCACCTGCTCATCATCGTGCGATCTCCCCTTTAATGCTCACGGTCACCTCATGGAACGCAACATTTTTACCCGATGCCGCGATCGCTTCCTTTATGATCCCTATTAAACCGAAACAGCACGGGACTTCCATATGCGCATACGTAAGCGAACGCACCGTATTATGTTCGAATATCTGCGCAAGCTTTTGACGATATCCCTCCAGATCATCCAACTTAGGGCAGGCAACCAGCAAAACCTTGTCTTTCAATAAATCCTGGTGAAAATTCGCGTACGCAAACGGCACGCAATCAGCGGAAACAAGTATATCCGCATTATTAAGGTAAGGCGCATATGCCGGCACAAGCATGAGTTGAACCGGCCATGTCGTTAACGCGGAATCCCTCTCGGAAGCATGTTTTTCTTTTTGAGGAACGCGATCCCCTTTTCGTTTCATCTGCATAACCTGAGATCCCGGACAACCGCCCTGGGACGAACTTCCGGAAGGGCATCCCCGATCCATCTGAGGTAAACTAATCCTGTGCTCTCTTAAATATTCCAAAGCATCGGATACATAGGCCGTCTCATTATGGTCGCGCAAATGCTTCAGATGCGCCTGTATCGTATTAATACCTGCCTTGGCGATATTTTCCATCACCTTTTTTTCATCATACGCTTCTGCGGGCCGCTCTTCGATGACGATCGCTTGCTGCGGACAGTGCCCCAAACAAGCGCCCAACCCGTCGCAAAATAAATCGCTTACCAGGCGGGCTTTTTTGTCAATTATTTGAATAGCCCCTTCCGGACAATTCGGTATACAAAGCCCGCAACCGTTGCATTTTTCTTCGATAATATGGATGATCTTGCGTGTTTTCATGGTCAAGCCTCTTTCAAAAGCGATTTTATACTTATCCCTTCCAAATCGCGCAACACTTTCTTTTCGATCGTCTCAATTTTGCTCCGAAGCGGACACCGAGAGCGTTCCGGGCACACGTTTTTTTTGAATAAACATTCGTTCAAGCTAAAAACCCCCTGAAAAACCTCCATAAGCTCCACAACAAATATTTTATCCGATGAGCGAGCCAGCGAAAAACCGCCTCCGACACCCTTATGGGAATACACAATACCTTTTTTGTTCAGGATCTGCAGTATCTTTCGCAGAAACGGTTTGGGTATCGAAAGCTCCCGAACCAACTCATGCACCGAAACCACCCGCGTCTTCTGACGGGCGATATAACAGAGCGCCCGCACCGCATAATCCGTATCTCGCGTAACAAGTTTCATACATTAACTCCTTTGCATAATGATATCATAATAGTATCATTTGTCAAGAA
>CAZJJL010000093.1:0-6652 GCA_964546325.1 uncultured Planctomycetales bacterium
AAAAAACGTTCCCGTGGTTTTGTGCTTGTGGTAACTGCGGGTACCGCGGATATACCGGTTGCAGAAGAAGCAGTTGTTACGCTGGAAGTCATGGGGAATCGCGTCAAAAAACTGTATGATGTCGGGGTTGCCGGCGTGCATAGATTGATGCACAATGTTTCGCTTATTCAAAAGGCGCGCTGTATAATCGTTGTAGCCGGGATGGAAGGGGCGCTCGCCAGTCTTGTTAGCGGGCTTTCGAAGTGTCCCGTGGTGGCAGTTCCGACGAGTGTCGGCTACGGGGCAAGTTTTGCCGGTCTTTCCGCGTTACTGACGATGCTTAATGGTTGTTCGGCAGGAGTGGGTACCGTTAATATTGATAACGGTTTTGGCGCGGGATATTTGGCTAGTCTGATCAATGCATAAGTTTGATTCGGGTTTTTTTGGTATATTCATCCGTATGATTTCAATTATATAAGGAGATGCATAATGGCGCTTTCAGGTCTGGACATCTATAAATTATTGCCGAAAACGAATTGTCGTCAGTGCGGGTTCGTGACGTGTCTTGCGTTTGCTATGGCGTTAGCCAAAAAAACTGTTTCCATAGATAAATGTCCGTTCTTGAGTGAAGAATCGAAGAAGACCCTTGAGGCGTCCAGTTTGCCTCCGATCGCTTTGATTACGATAGGCGCTGCTGATACAAAAGTTGAAGTTGGGAATGAAACGGTCATGTTCAGGCACGAAGAGAAGTTTCATCATGAATCGGCCATAGGTTTCATTATCGATGATTCACTGCCTGAGACTGAGATTCGTAAGCGGGTTGATCGGATTCAGGCGCTTACTTTCGAACGGGTAGGACAAACCTTATCGGTTGATCTTATCGCCGTTAAGCACTGTGCGGATGCCGCTACGTTTGTACGTATTTCCAGAATCGTTTCGGAGATATGCACGTTACCGCTTGTTTTAATGAGTGATGATCCCGCGGCTTTAAGAAAAGTCTTAGAATATCTGAAAGAAAAAAAGCCTCTGCTTTATAAGGCTACTGCGGAGAATGCGGCTGCATTCGGGGCTTTGGCAAAAGAGTTTGCCTGTCCTCTTGCCGTCCAAGGAGCGGATTTGGAGGGGCTTATTGCGTTGACGGGTCAGTTTAAGAACATGGGTGTCGAAGGCTTAGTGTTGGATCCTATCGGCGCTACGATCTCTCAAAAAATTTGGGATTTTACGCAGATACGCAGGCAAGCGCTTAAAAAGTCGAATCGCGCCTTAGGGTATCCGACGATTGCGGTCATCGAGAGCTCTGATCCGTATGAAGAAGCTATACTTGCGGCGACCTATATTTCAAAATATGCGGGGATCGTTCTTATGCGGGGTATTGAATCGTGGCAGATACTACCGCTTTTGACGTTACGGCAGAATATTTTTACCGATCCGCAAAAGCCGTTGCAGATCGAGCCGAAAGCCTACCCGATAGGGAATGTCACGGCGCAATCACCGGTATTAATAACAACTAACTTTTCTTTGAGTTATTATACGGTATTGGGTGAGGTTGAGGCAAGTAAGGTGCCTTCGTATATTGTGGCAGTGGATACGGAAGGCATGTCGGTCTTAACGGCGTGGGCCGCGGAGAAATTTACACCGGAACAATTGTCAAACACGATTGTACGTTTTGGCCTACCCGAATTGGTGAACCATAAGACGGTTATTATTCCGGGGTATGTTGCGGTTATGAGCGGAGAGCTGGAAGAAGTTTCAGGCTGGAAGGTTGTTGTCGGCCCTAAAGAAGCCGCAGGAATTCCCAGCTTTATGAAGAACATATAGGTGTATGGAAAAATTCACCGTAACATTCTTGCCTGAGAATAAGAAGGTAGAAGTCGAAAAAGACAAAACGATCCTTTCTGCCAGTATTTCTGCCGGAGGTTATATAAACGCTCAGTGCGGAGGAGAGGGCGTTTGCGGGCGGTGTAAGGTTATTCTTAAAAAAGGCAGTGTTCTTTCTCATGCGGCAGGTAAGCTTACGGCTGATGAGCGTTCCCGCGGGATCCATCTTGCGTGTGCGGCGACGATCCAGGGCGATATAGAGGTTGAAGTACCTGTTGAATCAAGGCTTAATCTTGAAGGGTTGACTCCCGAAGAGGTCCAAGCCAGGCTAAAGAAAGACTATACGGTTCCGGAAGATGTGGAGCTTATACGTTTTGATAGCGACAAGGAATGTTTTGTGCGGGCGCCATTGACCCGAAAAAAATTCCTTGTTATTCAAGAACCGACACTCGACGATAAAGTAAGCGATGTTGAAAGGCTTCAGAGGCATGTTTGCGCGGCATTTAATGTGCCTTGCGTCACTATCGGATTATCTCAGATTAAATCGCTCGGCGAATTGCTGCGGTCGTCTGAGTGGCGTGTTACGGTTACGGTAGCGCACAAAGAAGGTGCCTTTGAAGTGATCTTGATCGAGCCCGGCGATACATCGCAAAGGAATTATGGGTTTAGTTTTGATATCGGCACTACCACGGTGACATCCCAATTGATCGATTTAAACACCGCGGAAGTGCTTGGTTCGAAGGCGACGTATAATAAACAGGCGGCATTCGGCAGCGATGTTATTACGCGGATCATGTATGCGCAGGAAGAGGACGGGCTGGAAAAGTTGCATCAGGCGGTAACTGAAGATATGAATCGCATGATGCAAGAGCTTATTCTTGAGCATCATATTGATTGCAATGATGTGACCGGTATTGTCTGCGCCGGGAACACTACGATGATTCATATCCTTTTGCGCGTGGATCCGACGTATATCCGTCGACAACCGTATGTTCCAACGTTGAATTTCGCGCCGCTGCTTCGCGCTACCGATGCGGAATTGCGCATTAATCCGAAAGGGCTGCTCGCGTGTGTTCCGGGGGTGGCAAGTTATGTCGGCGGTGATGTGACTGCCGGTGTTCTTTCAAGCGGTTTGTACCGGCAGGATAATGCCAGCATTTTGATAGATATCGGAACGAACGGAGAGATCGTGCTGGGGAATAAGGAGTTTTTAATATCTGCGGCGGCATCGGCAGGTCCTGCGTTCGAGGGAAGCGGTATGAGTTCGGGTATGCGTGCTGCCCGCGGTGCGATCCAAAAGATCAGCATACATCCGACGGGCTTTGCGGTGGAATATCAGACGATAGGATCTGAAAAAGCAAAAGGTGTTTGTGGGTCAGGATATATAGATTGCATAGCCGAAATGCTTAAGGCCGGTATACTCGACAGAGACGGGAAGATAAAAAGTATACGCCATGAGCGTATTCGTCAGAACGAGTACGGGAAAGAATTCGTACTTGTTTTTGCACGGGACTCCGCGATAGGAGCGGATATACGTATTACCGAAGCGGATATTGATAATATTAAGCGCGCTAAAGGGGCTATTTATGCCGCAACCGCGATACTTGTCAAACACCTCGGTTTTTCTTTTTCCCAAATAGATACGTTCTTCGTCGCGGGAGGGTTTGGCACGTATTTAAATATGGAGAACGCTATTACGATCGGATTGTTGCCTGATATCGACAGGAAGAAATTCCGTTTTATCGGGAATAGTTCTTTGGATGGAGCAGGAAAGATACTTATGTCTTTGGATGCTTCAGAAAAAGCGGCTGAGATCGCCAGGAAAACAACGTATTTCGAGCTTTCCGTAGATCCGTCATATATGGATGAATATATGGCTGCGTTGTTCTTTCCTCATACGGAATTGTCGCTCTTTAAGAGCGTTAAATTTTCATGAGTTTTACCATTGCGGTTGCCGGAAAAGGCGGTACCGGGAAAACAACGCTTTCTGCTCTTTTGGTCAGGGTATTGAGAGAGAGAAAGGCAGGATCCATCCTTGCTATTGATGCGGACCCGAATAGTAACTTGGGAGAAGTGCTGGGGGTAACACCTTCTGTTACGATCGGCGGTATATTGGATGATATTGCCAGTCATCCGGAAAAAATCCCCGCGGGAACGCCGAAAGAGCGTTTTATCGAATATCAGGTTCAGACCGCTGTCATAGAAGCGGACGGCTTCGATCTCTTGACGATGGGAAGGCCTGAAGGTCCGGGATGTTATTGTTATGTTAATAATGTCTTGCGTAATATTGAGGGAAAACTTGCTAAAGAGTATGACTTTATTGTTATAGATAATGAAGCGGGCCTTGAGCATTTGTCCCGGAGGACTACGCGGACAGCGGATGCCTTGGTTCTTGTTTCGGATCCGTCAAAAGTAGGTTTAAAAGCGGTTACGCGGATCAATGATTTGTCAAAAGAGCTTCGTTTAACGATCGCGCAGAGATATCTTGTGGTAAATCGTTTTAACGGCGTCATTGATGAAACCGCTTTGCGTGACGTCGGCGTAGCACTTATGGGCAAAGTTCCGGTAGACCAATCGCTGTTAGATGCCAGTATTTCCGGGGAATCGATATTTACCATTAATCAAGAAGCTGAAGCGGTACACACCGTGCGAACATTAGGAGAGTCATTATGGCGTTAGAACTCATTACGGAAAAAGGAACGGGTGTTGTGTCGGTCGTTACGATCGGCGCAACGAAAGCGTCCGGAGGGACACGGGGCAGCGTGGTTTCGATAGGAGGGCAAAAGGCATTGCCATTTCTTTTTAAGGACGGTGAAATTCCGCATAAACCGGTTATTGCCTATGAGATTTGGGACGTCGCTCCGACTGATTGGTCCGATGACCTCCGAGATGTTTTCGCAAACGTGTGGAAAAATCCGGCTTCATGGGCGCGGATGTGCGTGAATGAGCTGAAAGCCGAACTTTTATGTTTAAAGATTCAGGGAGCTCATCCTGATTACGGTAATAAGCCTGTTGCGGATGAAGTTGCTTTCGTGAAAGAAGTTTTAAAGAGCGTTTCTGTTCCGATCATTATTTTTGGTTCTGGTGACGACGCGAAGGATAATGAAATGCTACCGGCGTGTTCTGAAGCAGCAAAAGGTGAACAATGTCTTATTGGGGATGCGTTACAGGATAATTATAAAACCCTTGTCGCAGCGGCAATTGCGGACGGACACAATATTATTGCCGAGTCCCCGATAGATATCAATATCGCCAAACAATTGAACATTCTTATTTCTGATATGGGTTTGCCGCTTGAGCGTATCGTGATCAATCCAACCATCGGCGCAATGGGATATGGTCTTGAATATGCGTATTCGATCATGGAGCGCGCCAGGCTTGCCTGTTTGGCCGGAGACAGGACCGTTGCGTCTCCGTTTATTTGTTTTGTGGGTCAGGAATCGTGGAAAACGAAAGAAGCAAAAGCGTCGATCACGGAGTTTCCTTCGTGGGGAGCGCAGGTGGAGAGAGGTATTCTTTGGGAAGCGATGACATCTGTTGCGTTGTTGCAGGCAGGCGCCGATATCCTTGTGATGCGTCATCCGGTGGCGGTCGATAAAGTGCGTTCATATATAACGAGCATAATGAAGTAGAAACATTGGAGAGTGCATGTATATTGTTGGTGAATTGATTAACGGGATGTATGCGTATATCGGCCGCGCTATAAAAGAAAAGAACAGGTCCGTTATCCAGGCGTGCGTTCGTGATCAGGTTGCAGCAGGGGTTAATGCGTTAGACGTTAATTGCGGTCCTGCGTCGCGCGATCAGGCTGCGGATATAGTTTGGCTGGTTGAAACGATCCAGGAGGTTACGGATACAACCATATGTCTTGATTCAAGCAAACCGCATGTTATAGAGGCCGGATTGGCCGTTGCGCGCAACAGGGTAATACTAAATTCGACGACAGCGGATATTGAAAAAA
This sequence comes from uncultured Planctomycetales bacterium, assembly GCA_964546325.1. Taxonomy (GTDB): domain Bacteria; phylum Omnitrophota; class Gorgyraeia; order Gygaellales; family Profunditerraquicolaceae; genus DAONEO01. The sequence goes on from CAZJJL010000093.1 coordinate 5,759, forward strand.
TGGAGAAGCTCGTTCCCTTGGCAAAGAAATACAATGCCGGGCTTATCGGGTTGGCGTTAAGTTCCAAAGGCGTTCCGCAAAGCAAGGATCAACGATTGGAATTGGCGGCGACTATCGTTTCATTTTGTGTGGATGCGGGGTTTAGTTCCGAGAATCTCTATCTGGATCCGGTAGTGCTTCCGGTCAATGTTGCGCAAGAACAAATTATGGGCATTCTTGAATCTATTCGGGAATTTAAGATAATTTCCGAGCCTTCCCCGAAGACCATTGTCGGGTTAAGCAATGTTTCTCAAGGTACAGGGGTAAGAAGCTTGATCAATAGGACGTTTCTTGCGATGGCGGTAGCCTATGGATTGGATGCGGCGATCCTTAATCCTCTGGACAGCGATCTTATGGATTCTCTGATTACGGCGGAGCTTTTGGGTAATAAACAGATCTATTGCGATCTGTATTTAGACGCATACAGAAAGAAGTGAGCTATGAACCAACATCTTAAGGTTATCAGGCATATTTTTAAGTTCCACGGTTTCAGGGACAGCCTTAAATTCGCATTGAGAGGGTTGGCGTATTTGTTCATGTACCACCGTAATATGCGGATCATATTCGTGATCGGCATCGCGGCTTTTTTGTACGGTCTTTATATCCATTTGCGCGCAATCGAATTGATCGCCCTTTGCATTACGATCACCCTGGTGTTTGTCGCGGAAATATTCAATACGGCAGTTGAGCTTATGTTGGATATGCTTTCCGAAGAGTACCATATTAAATTGAAGCTTATCAAAGACATAGCGGCTGCGGTTGTGATCCTGACATGTCTTAACGCTGTTGCCGTTGGATATATTCTTTTCCTTCGTCCGTTCCTGCTGGATTTGTAGACTAATTTTCTTGCGGTAT
>CAZJJL010000094.1:0-4680 GCA_964546325.1 uncultured Planctomycetales bacterium
GATGGTTGCGTTTGTGGCAACCCCGTGGGCAGCGTATAGGATTTTAGGCAGGGCTCATATGAAAGGCAAGCTCAAAGGGCATGGCGAGGGAGAAGGCGACGGACTTTTGACAAGGCTATACCGCTCATATATGAATCCGTTGATTTATAACGCCACCGTAAGGAAGAGATTCCTTAAAGTTCTAGGAGGGTTGCTTATCTTTTCGGTCTTGCTTGTTCCCTTACGGTTGGTGAAAGTCAAAATGCTTCCTTTTGACAATAAAAACGAGTTCCAAGTAATACTGAATATGCCCGAAGGTACACCTTTTGAAAAAACGAGCTCTGTTTTAGAAGAGATCGCCAAATATTTAGTCACGGTTACGGAAGTAAAAGATATCGAGGCATATATCGGTACAAGCGCGCCGTATAACTTCAACGGGCTCGTAAGGCATTATTTCCTGCGTTCAAAACCGTATCAGGCAGACCTCCAGGTGAATCTGGTTGACCGAAAGCATCGTAAAAGGCAGAGCCATGCGATCGCCAATAGCGTGCGTCCTAAGATACATGAGATCGTAAAGCAGTACGGCGGGCATGTGCAAATTGCGGAAGTGCCTCCCGGTCCTCCGGTGTTATCAACGCTGGTTTTTGAGATCTATGGACCGACCCTTGAAGGCCAGAACGAATTGGCAAAGAAGATCGAGCAGTTGCTTGGCGGTAATAAAGGTGTCACGGATATTGATACGTATGTGGCTTCCGATGAAAAGCTTTTGCGTTTACGGGTAGATACGCAGAAATCGACGTTGAACGGAATATCCGTTTCTTCCGTAGTACACACGATTGCGCTGGCGATCCACGGCAAGGCTGTTGATCTGGCTCATTTATCCGATGAGTATGAGCCCGTTGAAATAATCGTGCGGTTGCCGAAAGATAAGCGCGATACCCTTGATGCAGTCTTGAATATTACGTTGTTGTCGCGCTATGGGCAACCTATCGCGCTTAAAGATCTGGTGTCTGTAGAAGACCGCAAGAAGGATAAGCCTATTTACCATAAGAATCTGATGCGGGTTTCTTATGTGATCGCGGATGTGGCAGGTAAATTCGAAAGTCCGGTTTATGCGATCCTTGATCTTGGCAAAGGCGTTGATGCACTTGCGCTTCCTTCGGGGGCTCAAAAACCGCAAAAGAAGATACAGCAGCTTTTTACCAGCCAGCCGTCTTCGACTGATACATGGTCGATGAAATGGGACGGCGAGTGGCAGGTTACGTATGAAGTATTCCGCGATCTGGGGATTGCGTTCGCTGCGGTTCTTATCCTTATTTATGTGCTTGTCGTAGGATGGTTCCAGTCATTTAAAACGCCGTGGATCATTATGTTGCCTATTCCTTTGACATTAGTTGGGATATTGCCAGCGCACTGGTTGTTCGGCGTTTTCTTTACCGCAACGTCAATGATCGGTATGATCGCGGGGGCGGGTATCGTTGTGCGAAATTCGATCATCCTGGTCGATTTTATACAGTTACGTGTTGCGCAAGGTATTCCTCTTGAAGAAGCGGTCATCGATGCGGGTGCGAAGCGTTTTCGCCCGATGCTGCTGACTGCCGCTGCGGTAGTTGTCGGTGCTTCCGTTATCCTTTTTGACCCGATTTTCCAGGGCCTTGCGGTTGCCCTTATGGCAGGTGAGATCGCCTCTACGATCTTGTCTCGAACAGCGGTTCCGGTCATCTATTATATGGCCATGAAACCAAAAACTTGAGTTTAAGGAGGCTTCCATGACAGAGAGAATGTTGCGCGGCATTGCCGGTTTTTTTATTGTTGTGAGTGTATTGCTTGCGCACTACGTAAGCTATTATTGGCTCTGGTTTACCGTTTTTGTCGGATTGAATTTGTTTCAGTCTGCTTTCACAAACTGGTGCCCTATGATGTGGATCTTACGAAAGTGCGGTGTTAAATCGTAAATGCCGCACTGCGCAGTAAGCCGGAAGAGAGGAAATACTTCTTGACTGGCTACGCGAATTCTTTTAAGCTATACACAGACAATTTGGTACAGGATTAAGGGAAGGCTGTGTAATTCAGCCGCGGTCCCGCCGCTGTAATCCCGCACCTTATGTATAATAAGGTACGTGCCTTAAACTTACGCGTTCGTATTCTGCGGAAATAACCACTGCATAGATAGTGTGCGGTAAGGTTGGTTTAAGGTGCGGGAGAGTCAGAAGACCTGCCTGTACAAGAGAGACCTCGTGGAAAGGGCCATAGTATAAGCAGGATGCAACCCGCCGTTATGAGGCGGGTTTTTTTGTTTGTTCCTCAATTCATCATGAAAAAAATCATCTGTTTTGTTGTCGTATTTCTTTGGCTGACTTCTCGTGCGTTTTCTGATGAGCCGGTTGGGAGGTATATTTCCTTGGCTCCTTCGACAACCGAGATACTTTTTGCGCTTGGGCTTGATGAAGAGATCGTGGGCGTCAGTACGTACTGTACGTATCCCCCGCAGGCATTGCAAAAGGCTAAAATGGGCGAGTTTAGCCATCCTAATATCGAAAAGATCGTTTCCTTAAAACCGGATTATGTTTTTTGTACGGGTTTAGAGCAAGCTCAAACGATTGCTGAGTTGAGGCGATTAGGGCTTCCGGTGTTTGTTGAGGATCCTTCTACCGTTGAGGAATTGGTAACTTCGATCATTGCCATCGGTACAATTACCCATAGGGATTATCGGGCGCAAATGCTTGTTAAGCAGATACAAGATGAGATTGATGCCGTGCAAAAGCAGGTTTTGCGCATTCCTCCTGATAAGAGACAAAAGGTATTTATTGAGATTTGGAATGACCCCTTGACGACCGCCGGTAAGGGGTCCTACATCGATGAACTTATAACGCTTGCGGGAGGAGATAATATTGCGTATGATACCCGGCGGCCGTACAGTGTTTTCAGTCCCGAGGAGGTCATGAGCCGTGATCCTGATTGCATTATTATGACCTATATGGACAAATCTTTTCCTGCAAATACGATCGGAAGCCGCTTTGCGTGGGATACATTGAAAGCGGTAAAGAACAACCGGATCTATAATGATATAAATCCCGATATCCTTTTGCGCCCGGGTCCGCGCGTTGGCGAGGCTATCGAAGAGTTATATAAACGGTTATATCCTACAGCATGACGCGACGATTACGAAATCTCACTACGATATTGACTGTTTTTCTCTGCGTGATTATTTTTGTTGCGGTCGTTAAGGGGGCTGTGCATATACCGCTTACCCAGCTGTTTAATCGCGATAATAGCGTTATTTTGCAATTACGGTTTATGCGTATTCTGATCGCTGTGGTCGCGGGCATCGGTTTGTCCGTTTCGGGGATCGTTTTGCAAGCAATCCTTCGCAATCCGTTGGCTGAACCGTATCTGCTGGGCACATCCAGCGGCGCGGGGCTTGGCGCGGTCATTGCGTTAATGCTCGGTGTTTCGCGGTTGTATATGCCTGTCGCTGCTTTTACCGGAGCCATCGGCAGTGTCATGGTAGTCTATGCCCTTGCTTGGCAGCGCAACAAGGTGAAGCAGGAATCGCTGATTTTGTCGGGAGTGGTTGTTTCGGTCGTGCTTTCCGCGGTCATTGTATTCCTGATCTCAATTTCTAACAATTCGCTTCTTCATGAGGTTACCTGGTGGTTATGGGGGAGTTTCCAAATATATGATCCCCTGTTACTGTTGATAGTTTCGGGCATTGTATTGTTGGGTACCGTGATCATGTATATTTTTGCGCAGGATTTGAACGCTATCAGTATCGGTGAAGAGGAGGCGGTTCATTTAGGGGTGCATACCGAGCTTGTTAAAAAGGCTCTTATTGCCGTTGTTGCGTTAATAACGGCAAGTCTTGTTTCTCTTTGCGGAATAATAGGTTTTGTCGGCCTTATCGTGCCCCATACGATGCGTCTTTTGGTAGGGCCTAACCATCGTGTGCTTATTCCGGTCACGTGCATTGCGGCAGCGATATTCATGGTGTTCTGCGATACGCTCTCCAGGATTATTATGCCTCCCGTAGAGATACCGATAGGCGTTATTACGGCAATGCTTGGCGCGCCTGCATTTATTATTTTATTAAAACGTAAGCAAAAACAATGAACGAGTTCATACGGATCTCCGGGTTACAGGGAGGATATTTTAAAAACACGGTCGTAAGGGATTTTTCTCTGACCGTCCATAAAGGAGATTGTATCGGCCTTATCGGACCGAATGGTTCCGGTAAAACGACCTTATTGCGGTTGATAAGTCGGGTTCTTGTCCCGCAGGCGGGGAGAGTTTTTTTTGAGGGCGGAGATATTTTTCGTATGGATTTGAAATCATTGTGTAGGCGCATGGCGTATGTTAGCCAGGATACTACGGTGCAATTTTCTTTAACCGTTTTTGAATTCGTATTGTTAGGCAGGATTCCGCATCTTAAGCGCTTGCAGTTTGAGACGAAACACGATTTGGCTATTGCGGACGAGGCCTTGCGGTTAACGGATACAGCTCATTTGAAGGATGTTTTGATAGACGAACTAAGCTCCGGTGAGCGACAGCGGGTTTTTGTCGCAAAAGCGCTTGCCCAGGAACCCTCGGTATTATTGTTGGATGAACCGACGTCCCACCTTGATATCGGACACCAAATCCAGATCCTTGATCTTTTAAAGAGGCTCAATCGCGATAAGGGTCTGACGATCATTATTGTCCTGC
>CAZJJL010000094.1:4701-6555 GCA_964546325.1 uncultured Planctomycetales bacterium
AATACTGTAATCGCATTGTGCTTATGCATAAAGGGTCTATTTTTCGAGAGGGCACGGCTGAGGATGTATTAACGTATCAGCATATCGAATCCGTATATCAGACCGTTGTTGTGGTCAGACAAAATCCAATCACTCAAAAACCGTATGTTATTCTTGTTCCCGGAGCCAGCTAAATGATAAAGACTAAACTTATCTTGATCCGCCACGGACAAACAGATTTTAATCTTCAGCGGCGTTATTGCGGAGATATCGATGCGCCTTTAAATAAAGAAGGAGTGCGGCAAGTAAAGAACCTGGCAAAACATTTAAAGAATGAGAAGGTGCATATAGTGTACGCGAGCGATAAAAAACGAGCGATGCAGACTGCCCGTATAGTATTCAAGGAATTCGGGATCCTGCCGGTACCGGAGTTGCGCGAGATGCACTTCGGGATCTTTGAGGGGCTTACGCATCAGGAGATTTTAAATAAGCATCCAAGAATCTATAAAAAATGGCTTAAGGACCCGTTTGCGTCGTCTATTCCGAAAGGTGAACATCTGAAACATTTCAAGGCTCGCGTTGTTCGGGTTTTAAAGAAGATCGTGCGTGAGAATCCCCGTAAGACGGTAGCGGTCGTTTGTCATGGAGGCGCTATCAGCGTGTTCTTAACCCATGTGTTTAAAACACGGGATTTTTGGGAGCATTTACCCAAGTCAACGGCGTTCACGAAGAAAGAGTTCCTTAACGGTAAGCCGATAATTGAAGTTTTAAATGATACAAGCCACCTTGAAGAATAATATTACCTTTGTTCTGGGAGGCGCTCGCAGCGGAAAAAGCACGTACGCGCTGCGTTGTGCAAAGGCGTTTGGTAACAATATCGCTTATGTAGCGACTGCGGGAGCCCTTGATGACGAAATGAAAAAGCGCATATCGCTGCACAAACGGCATCGGCCGGGTACATGGAAGACTTTTGAAGAGCAGATCCATGTCGCAGACGTTATACAGGGATTTGCTAGGAGGACCGACGGCATCATTATTGATTGCATCACGATGTTGGTTTCGAATATGCTGCTTCGGGGTATGAAAGAAAAAAAGATCATGCAGGAGATCGATCGTATCTGTCGTCACCTTACGCAAGGCAAGGCATCGGCGGTAATCGTTTCCAATGAGGTGGGGTTTGGCATTGTTCCGGATAATAAATTAGCGCGTGATTTTCGCGATATTGCCGGAAGAGTTAATCAACGTATCGCGCAATACGCTGACAATGTCCATCTGATATGCGCGGGTATACCGATAAAGCTTAAATAAGAGGTGTTCATGGGCAAACTTGAGATGATCGTTAAACGTATTCCCCGCGTTGATCAGGGATTGGTTGAAAGAACGCAGAAGAGGCTTGACGGGTTGACGAAGCCGCAGGGAAGCCTTGGCAGGTTGGAGGAGCTAGCAAAACGCGTTGTGGGAATTAGCGGTAAAGAAGATATCAGTTTGGCTAACAAGGTGATCTTTACGCTTGCCGCGGACCACGGGGTTACGGAAGAAGGGGTAAGCCCCTATCCGAAAGAAGTAACCGCTCAAATGGTCTATAATTTTGTGCGTGGGGGAGCGGCGATCAATGTTCTTGCCGCTCATGTAGGGGCGCGCGTTGTTGTCGCTGATGTGGGAGTCGCGGCTGATGTAACGCCTTCACCGCAATTATATATCAAAAAAGTCGGGCGCGGCACGCAGAATATGGCGCGTGGACCGGCGATGTCCCGTCAGGACGCGATACGTTCAATAGAAACGGGTATTGAACTTTTCGATGAGGAATACGCAAAAGGGATTGATATTATCGGGACTGGCGAGTTTAGGGTTTTGCGCATGTTCTTTGGGTTTCAT
>CAZJJL010000095.1:0-4879 GCA_964546325.1 uncultured Planctomycetales bacterium
CCCGTCCGCCAACGTTTTAGTGGCGGACGCTCTAGCCAAGCTGAGCCACGCCCCGTTAATCTTTTTCCTGTCGTGGCGAATCCGCCGACGTTGCGTAATAAATCCATGCCACGATACTTTTATATCAAAAGATTCTTTAAAACTCGTCTACCTATCCCACTTTTCAAGAACTTTTCGCGCTTCAAAGCCAATAAACCATTTTCATACGATTCAACTCGCATCAACTCCCAAGGACACCCGGCTTTTGTTGATCGATTATTCCCTCGGTTATGGGATGAAACCCGTTCTTGCACATCTTTCGTTGAACCTACATAATAACTACCATCTTTATGACTTCTCAGGACATACACAAACATATGCTCCCAAAGCAGACGGCCGCCATTAATGCTTTGGCGCCCGTCCGCCAACGTTTTAGTGGCGGACGCTCTAGCCAAGCTGAGCCACGCCCCGAAAAAAATACCTTATATTTTTTTATTCAGGTACTTTTTTCGGGGCAAGCCCCGGAAGAATTACCCTGATTCTTATTCAGGTCTTTCTTTCGAAGCAAGCCGCCAATAGTATACCTGTTTTGCAAAAGCTGCTCTACTCAAACGAACAATTTTCTCAAATATCGTTCTTCTTTAAATAGTATTTTAATCTTTGAGCAATGAACTTTTTTCCTACACCACTTTTTAAATACTTTTCCCGAACGATTGCATCGGCCTTGTCTATGCAACATTCATAATAAATTATTTCTAACGGAGCCCTACTCCTTGTCGAATCCTGCAGACCGCTATTATGTTCCGATATCCTTCTCTCAAGGTCACCGGTACATCCCGTATAAAACGATCCGTCTTTTTTGCTTTTCAAGACATATACATAATACATACGGGTTTTAAGCATATCGACGTGCCGTCTGCCACTCAACGCCTTTTCGGATGAGTTTTTTTGCTTTGAGCAACGCCCTGAAACGGTGGCTCAACGTGTGCTTAACAGCCTCACCCAATTCCGCAAAAGTCTTTTTATATTTCGGCGAAACAAAAAGGGGGTCATACCCGAACCCCGTTGTGCCGCGCGGCTCAAAACCGATATAGCCGCGACAGGTCCCTTCGACAACACCGATCAAGCCCCGCGCGTCAGCGACCGCAACGGCGCAAACATATCCCGCCTTGCGTTTGCCGACGGGAACGTTCTTTAAAAGACGTAGCAATTTCGCGTTATTCTTCTCGTCGCTTTTACCCGGCCCGGCAAAACGAGCGGAATATATCCCCGGTTTACCGCCTAAAGAGTCAACGCACAATCCCGAATCCTCGCCCAAAGCCAGCTTTTTCGTGTAACGAGCGATAACAAGCGCCTTCGTAATCGCATTTGCTTTAAAGGTTTTCCCGTTTTCAATAATACGAGGAGCGTGCGGATACTGTTCGATCGAAGTAACCGCGATATCGGATCCTTTCAAGAGATCTTTTATCTCCCGCAGCTTTTTTTTATTCTTTGTCGCAACGACTAATTCCATAAAAATCTCACGCAACCGGCAACGATACGGCGCTCCGCGTTAAAAACCAGTGATCCCTAATGTTGTCTGCTGCAGCGTTATAAGTTCGCTGATACCTTTTTGCGCAACACCTAATAGCTTATCCATCTGCGCTCGGTTAAACGGCTGGCGTTCGGCAGTACCCTGTATCTCGATAAAATCGCCTTTTCCGACCATAACCACATTCATATCAACCTCTGCCTTCGAATCCTCTTCGTAACAAAGGTCTAAAAGCACATCGTGCTGCACGATCCCTACGCTTATTGCCGCAACAAAATCCGTGACCGGGATCTTTCCTATAAGGCCGCTCTTCTGCAATTTAGCGAAAGCATCGACAAGCGCTATAAAACTGCCGGTGATCGAAGCAGTGCGCGTGCCGCCATCACCCTGCAACACATCGCAATCAAGCCAGATCGTGCGCTCACCCATACATTTCATATTCACGACCGTTCGTAAAGACCTGCCGACAAGCCGCTGGATCTCATACGTGCGTCCGGAATCCTTGCCCCGTGGTATTCTCGACTGGCATGAACGCGGAAGCATCCCATACTCGGCAGTTACCCAACCGTTGCCGCTCCCTTTTAAGAACGGCGGAACGCTCTCTTCCACCGATGCCGAGCAAATGACCTTAGTGTTGCCAAACTCGATCAGACATGAACCTTCGGCAAATTTCAAATAATTGCGGGTTACATTTACTTTTCGTAACGTATCACTGTTGCGCCCGTCTTTTCGAATATACATATAACCCCCACTCGTTAGGTTTTTTTAAATACGCTCCTGCCGCTCGAATCGATCCCAACGATCAAAGGAAAGTTTTCAACGCGCAGACGATACACCGCTTCCGGCCCCAAATCAGGATACGCGACAGGCGCTGCTTCTTTGACGAATTTCGTCGTGAGCGCCCCGCAACCTGCGTAGGCTAAAAAATAAATCGCTTTGTGCTTCTGTATTGCCCGTATAACCGCCTCGGAACGCGTCCCTTTACCGATCATACCCAGGAGCCCGCCGGCAAGCAATGCGGGCGTAAAAATATCCATACGCGAACTTGTCGTCGGTCCGCACGCGCCGATAATACTTCCTTTCGGCGTTTTTGTCGGCCCGCAATAATAGATCACCGACGACTTCAGCGGAAAAGGCAATCGCCTGTTTTGCGTAAGCGCCTGCACAAGACGTTTATGCGCCTGGTCCCGTGCCGTATATATAATGCCGTTTAAGAAAACGCGGTCCCCTGCCTTGAGTGAACGCAGACACTTCTGAGTAAAAGGGATCTGAAGTATTTTCATATCGAATGTGGCTATAATAAAACCGTTGCGCTGCGAAGCGCATGACAACTGAGGTTAACCGCAACCGGAAGGCCTGCGATGTGCGTTGCATAGGTTTCAACGTGGACCGCCAGACACGTCGTTTTACCGCCAAGCCCCATCGGCCCGATGTTCAACGAATTGATCGAAGCGAGCAATTCGCTCTCTAGCTTTCTCTGTAAGCCGTGGGTCGCCTGTCGCAAACGACGATCGATAGGACGCAAAAGCGCTTTCTTAGCCAGTAAACAAGCGTAATCAGCGGTGCCGCCTATCCCGACACCAACAACGTACGGCGGACACGCATCCGGCCCTGCCGTTCTCACCGCTTCAATGATAAAATCCTTGATCTGTTTACGTTCAGCGGTCGGCGAAAACATTGCAAGCTGACTTTTATTCTCACAACCGAATCCTTTCGGCAAGACCGTTAAACGCAAACGGCTCCCCCGCACAACCTCCGTATGTATGACCGCCGGAGAATACCCGGGGGTTCCCCGTTCTAACGGATCTTGAACGATCGAATTACGCAGATACGCCCTTTGATACCCGTCCTCAATGCCTCGCGTAACCGCAGACTGAAAATCGCCTTGGATATGCGCATCCTGTCCTACCCAGGCAAAAACCACCGGCATACCGGTATCCTGGCAAATCGCATAACGACAGGCAGAAGCAACGGAAGCGTTCTCAATGATCGCCCGCATGATGTCACGCGCTTTTTCTCCGCGCTCTTTTCGATACGCCGCCTGAAGAGCTCTGAGCACATCAGGCCGCAGTTCAAGACAAGCCTTAACGCAGATATCCGCAACTGCTTTTCTGATACGCTCGGAAGGGATCGTCTTCATTATTGTTTATCGCGGTTATATTCCCGCGAAACGGTCGTCGTGATACCACCGCGGGGATTGAACACCCCGGTTATCTTCACCCAACGGGGCGCGCACGCAGAAACAAAATCGTCCATCAGTTTATTGACGAAATGTTCGTGGAAGATACCGATATCGCGGAAAAAAATCGTGTACATCTTAAACGATTTCAACTCGATGCAATGCTTGCGGGGGGAATATTCGACGGTAATATGCGCAAAATCAGGCAAACCCGTTTTAGGGCAGATGCATGTGAACTCCGGAATATCGAGTTTTATCGCATATTCTTTGTCAGAATACTGATTTTCCCAAACTTCAATCGAGGGGGTCTTTAATGCCCTGACCTTCTTTTGCAACCCTTCATAACTTGACGAACGCTTCATATTACGGCACTCCTGCGATCTTATGTATCTGAGGGATGATCAACGTCGTGATCCCCTCTTTATTGGCTAAATCACGAAAATATTCCAACGTCCCTTTCATCCTGCCGTTGCCATCATGACTATTCGGCTGCAAAACAAGGATCACCCCCCGATTAACCTCTTTGATCAAGGTTAACGCGGCCATCAGATCTTCTTCCTTGGTTGTCGTGCAAATAACAATCTTAACGAACGTCTCTTTCCCGCTGGCTATGCGCAAGAATTTCCGGTGGACATCCCAATAGTTTTCCTGCCCTGTCGAGCTTGGAAGTTTGAAATCCATGGCAATAACATCGACATGCTCTAAGACCTCGGCTAGTTCTTCGGGATACGTTCCGTTCGTCTCCAGATAGTTACGATATCCGTGTTTGCTCGTCAACGACATCGCTTCCTTAAGAAAATCCTTCTGCATTAACGGCTCACCGCCCGTAAAAGAGATCGAATGATACTCGTCCGTGTACAGTTTGAGCTCATGTAATAATTCATCCGCGTCATACTCGGTGTAATAACGCTGCTTCGTATCGCAATACTTGCAATTCAAGTTGCACCCGTAGAAACGCACAAAAAGCTGCTTCTCGCCGAGGTATATACCTTCCCCCTGGACGCTATCGAATATCTCCGAGATCTTTCCTTTTGTTTTCATATATTCTCTATCGTTTCGCAACTATACAACCGTTCCTAAAAAAACATTGCACTATAGGATCGGATCTTTTAAGCCGACGCTACGAAAACCGCGCGCCCGGTAATAACAACTGTCGCAGGTACCGCACGGTTTTGCTCCTCCCCGGTAAC
>CAZJJL010000095.1:4889-6518 GCA_964546325.1 uncultured Planctomycetales bacterium
AAGATCGATCAGCGGCGTCTTCAGCTGTATCGAGCGGCCTTCAACGCCCGCTTTTGTCCCTGCCCTCATGACGCGGTTGAACGCGCGGTAATACGCCGGACGGCAATCAGGATATCCGCTATAATCCTGCGCGTGAGCGCCGATATAAATGGCAGACGCCCGAGTTGCCTCGGCGCATGAAAGAGCAAAACTTAAAAAGATCGTATTGCGCGCAGGAACATACGTATTCGGGATATGCTCTGTTAATGCGCGCCGCGAAGAATCAGGCACCGCGCTCTTTTTATCGAGAAGGCTTGAGCCTTTCCACGGAAGATCGATCGCAAGAACATGATAGGCGCATCCGGCTTTTCGAGCAATACGCGCAGCCATACGCAATTCTTTTTTATGCCGCTGTCCATAATCGAACAGGAGGCAAACGCAATCGTACCCGTCGTGTCGCGCTTTATATAAAGCAACCGCCGAATCCAATCCTCCCGAAACAAGGACGACCGCGCGCTTACGTTTCATAATACGTCGCCGCGGTTTTCTCCGACTCCCAGACCGTTACCGAAGCAACCCCGGGAAATTCCTGCTTGAGGCGCACATACAAAAACTTGGCGATATTCTCCGACGTGGGATTAACTTCCTTAAAATACGGATGCTCGTTGACGTATTTATGGTCGAGCTCCCCGAGTATCTTCTTCAAGCTCGCCTTAACATGGGTAAAATCAACGACCATGCCAAGCGCATCGAGGTCTTTTTGCGCAATATTGACCTCGACCTTCCAGTTATGGCCGTGTAATTCTTCGCAGTTGCCTTTATACCCGCGCAGATTATGCGCGGCGCTGAAATGAGATTCAACCCGTACGCTATACATTGCTATCCGCCTTTTCCACATTCTTTACGGATGCGCCCAGAAAACGCGCGGCCAGTCCGGAGAACCATTGGGGAGTATCGCTAACATAGAATTTTTGTTTTCCCTTGCCCGAAGCATTCGTCAACCCTTCGCTCATAAGGATCTTCTTGACTTCGACGGCTACTTGTTTTGCGGAATCAATGAGCGTGACCTGACTACCCATAACCTCTTTGATGACCGGCTTCAACAAAGGATAATGCGTGCAGCCGAGTATGACCGTATCCACTTTTGCGTCTTTGAGCGGTTTTAAATATGTCTTTGCAACATCCATCACGATATCTCCGTCAAGCCACCCTTCTTCCGCAAAAGGAACGAACAACGGGCAGGCCACCGGATAAACGGAAACATCTGAAGCAAGCTGTTTGATCTCATTCTCGTATGTCCGGCTTGTAATAGTGCCCCGCGTGCCGATAACACCGATGCGTTTATTCCGGGTCGCATACACCGCTTCGCGCGCGCCCGGCGTAATGACGCCGACGATCGGTACCTTAAAGTGGTTCCGTATGACCGGCAGCGCAAAGCTGGAGACCGTGTTACAGGCAACGCAAATAAGTTTGACGTCACGGTTCAAAAGGAACAAGGTGTCTTCGATAGAAACCCGGATGACCGTCTCCTTTGATTTTATGCCATACGGGACACGGGCAGTGTCCCCAAAATAGACAATATCCTCGGAAGGAAGCTGACGGATCAATTCCTTTACCACCGTCAAACCTCCGACACCTGAATCAAAAACT
>CAZJJL010000096.1:0-6413 GCA_964546325.1 uncultured Planctomycetales bacterium
ATGCCGCTTGGCTTGTTCAGGTTCTTACCTTTATTATTACCGGTTAGAATTCGCATGTTAGCGGTTTACGGTTATCGGTTATCGGTTAGCGGCGCGCGATAAACGGTACCTCTTGAAGCTTTTACCGAAAACCGTTAACCGTAAACCGAACTACCCCACCATCACTACTCTCTCATATTCCGGGAATCTCTGCAAGAGTTTATCTTTTAACAGAATATTCGCTGCCGAACAAAGATTCGGATCATTATGCACCAGGGCTGCTGCCTCATCTTTGGCGTGTTTTAACAACTGCATCTGCATAAGCGGATCCCCGATCCGCAACGCAGTCAACCCGTGCTGCCGGCTACCGAAAAAATCACCCGGACCGCGCAGCTTTAGATCCTCCTCGGCAATGTGAAAACCGTCGGTATGCTTTACCAGCGCCTGAAGACGGGCTGACTCTTCTTCCGCCGGATCCAATTGGCTCACAAGCACGCATATCGATTCGGCAGGCCCCCTGCCGACCCGCCCCCGTAATTGATGAAGCTGCGAGAGCCCGAAACGCTCGGCATGCTCGATGATCATACAGGTTGCGTTTGAAACATCGACACCGACCTCAAGCACGGTTGTCGCGATTAATACATCCACCGCGCCTGCCTTGAATGCAGCCATAACCGCTTCCTGCTCTTTTTGTTTCATCCTGCCGTGCACAAGCCCTACCCGGCAATCCTTAAAAGCGCCTTTTTTGAGTTCCTGATACTGGGACGTTGCCCCGGCGATATCAAGAGCGATCGATTCATCAATGACCGGATAAATAATATACGCCTGGCGCCCCTTTTTTATTTCATTGCGGCACAACGCAAATGCTTTTTCCCTCTCCTCATGCGGTAATAAAAGCGTACGGATCCTCCCGCGTTGCGGCGGCAACTCATTGATCACCGAAATATCCATATCGCCATACAATGTTATGGCAAGCGAGCGAGGGATCGGCGTTGCGGTCATGATCAAAACATCGGGATTCGCGCCCTTTGCGGGTAAAAGCGACCTTTGGCCGACGCCGAATTTATGTTGTTCATCGATAACCACCAACCCCAAAGCCTTGAACTGCACCGCAGCCTCCAGAAGCGCATGAGTTCCGATAACCAGATCGATCTGGCCGCGCCCGACACGGTCCATGACATCCTGCTTTTCTGTCTGGCTCAAACTGCCCGTTAAAAGAGCGGTCTTGATCTGTTTTGTTTGCGCAGAGATCTTTTCAAAATGCTGCCGCGCCAAGATCTCCGTCGGCACCATAAAAGCGGCCTGATACCCTCCCTGCACAGCCATCATGCACGCAAGAGTCGCAACAATGGTTTTTCCGCTGCCGACATCGCCCTGCAAAAGCCTTTGCATTGCATGCGGGCTCTGAAGATCCGCCTCTATTTCAGCCAAACAAGCGACCTGTGATCCCGTAAGCCGGAACGGCAATTCTTCTAAGAATTGATCCACCCCTGCTCCCCGCGCCTGATGAGCGATCCCTTTTTTTTGCTTCCGTTTTAATTTACGCATCGCAAGCGGCAGCTGAAAAAAGAGGAATTCGTCAAACGACAAACGCCGGTACGCCTCTTTTTGCGTAGCTTGATCTAACGGAAAATGGATATGTGTTAATGCGCGGCAAAGATCGGGCAAGGCGTTACGTTTCTTGATATCAACCGGCAGATAGTCCTGTATTGAACTGCCATACTCTTCAAGAGAAGACTTTATGACCTTACGTAGTAAACGCTGACCGAGCCCTTCAGGAGCAGTGTACACCGGAACGATCCTGCCGATATTAAGTTTTTCTCCCGCCCCCTCAGAATCGCCTTCAGTTACAACCTCGAATTCAGGATTACTGATCTGCAACTTCCCCGCATACCGCTCGATCTTTCCGTACGCGATAATCGTTGTCCCTGCCTTGAAATAATTACGCAGATATCTGCGATTGAACCAAACACAAAATATCCTGGCCGAACCGTCGTCGATCATTACTTCCAGGATATGAAAACCGCGCCGTTTAAATGATTGGCGTTCGCGGCTGCCTATAACCGTTCCCTGTACCGTAACAACCGTTTTCTCTTGGAGCTTAGCGATTGGAGCGAAATTCGTGCGGTCTTCATATCGACGAGGAAAATAGTAAAATAGGTCTTCAACCGTTAGGATGCCGAGTTTTTGAAGGGTACCTTCTCTGCGCGGCCCGATACCTTTAAGGTAGCGGACGAAAGTTGTGATGAGCTTATTCATAAAGAGGCTTACCGTTTTAGGTTTTCGGTTAGCGGTTTTCGGTTAAAAACCTGAATGGGAAACCTTATCGCATGCCGGTAACCGACAACCGAACACCGATGACCGAAGTCAGAACTGATACGCCGCTCCGATAAGCGCAAAGTGCGTATTAATTCCGCTATTGCGTTCATCGATCCCGGCATTCGACAAATGGCGTAGCCTGTATTCAACGGTCAAAGCGAGGTTTTTTTTGATAACATAGTGCGTGCCCAGAGAAATGGTATCGATGAAATTGAACTGCGTGCCCTGTTCACGGGTATGCAAGGTCATATAGTCCAGGCCAACCCCGAACTTCCCGTATGGCTGTATAATCCAGGTGTCAGGAACAAACCCTATTTTAAGGAAAACCGACGCTCCGGCCTCAAAATTGGCGCGAGGATTATATATATATGAAAAAAACGGCTCTACCTGAAGCTGCACCAATCCCGGCCAAACGATATTCGTTTTTCGGGAAATAAGCTTTTTGAGGTCAAAATCAAAATCAACCGCGATCGGAGCAGCGCGCCAAACACCTTTATCCCCCTGCAAGCTGGTGTTACTTTTCACATAACCGGTAAAGAATTCGATCCCCGCAAGCCTTAGAGGAGAGATAGATCCTTCCGCAAACGCGCATGATAGTAAACCAAGAACAAACACACAACACCCCAAAAGCGCTATCTTTTTCATATGCCTTCCTGAAGTTAGGATTGATACGATAATATATGTTTTAAATATAGGGTGCAGAGATAGTTATGTCAAGAAAATTTATGGCGATCGTAAGAAGAAAATTTTTTTACCGAATAGGTCGGCAAGTATGCACGGAAATCGATCCCTGCGCCGCAACATCGATAAAGCCCATTTGGGAACCCGAAGGGAACTCAAACAACCCCTTACCTTCCGAATTAAAAACAGCGGACGGGGAATAAGGATGATATGGGTCAAAATTATTCACGAACAATACCGGAGCCGACTTACCGATCATTCTTCTTCCTTGAAAAAGATCATTGGTAAGGAATCTGGTTTGTGTATCCGGCACCCGGCACACCCAAATGATCAAATCGCACGCTGAAGCAAAATAACGGTCAACACCTGCTTCAGCGCAAATTACCAGTGAAATGGTTAATCCACTCACCTGCAGTACCTGCCGCGGCAAATCACATTTCTCAAATAACACCGTACTACCGTCGGGGAACGCGATCAGGTACACCGGCACCAGATACGGGCGCGCGTATTGAAACGGCATTATAGCTGCCGTAAAACCCATGCCGACAACTGTTTGATATTCATGCGCCAGAGAGCATAAACGCGTCTTATCCTGCTCACAAAAAATAAACTCAGTAAATTCCAGCTCAGTCTCTTCTTTCAATGCGCAATCAATACAAACTGCCGTATCATTCTCCAGAAGCGACTCCGGCAACACCACTAAATCAGGATGACGGCCTGCGGAGGAGGCATCGGATAAACTCTGCTCAAGATATTGGTAGATCCGTTCTTTCTTCCAAAGCGGAGAAATTTGCGCGAAACACTGCAGAGCCAGAATACGTATTCCCGATAAGGCTAGAGTTACTAAAAGAGCCGTTCCCAAAACAAAAAGAAAACCTGTACCCGATGAAAACAAAACTACTGGCAACACGGCGGAACAAGCAAATAAGCATCCCGCATCATTTTTAATAGAACCTTTGCGCCGGCCCTGTTGATTCTTTCTCTTAACCAAATCGCGCAAAAATTGCGCGCCGGTCAAAAACCCGGCATCGGGATGAATATACATCGGCACCCAATCACGATAACCGGTCATCGCGATCGTCGTAATCTCCAATTCCTGCATCAAATCCAACAAAGGCTGACGATAAGAGTCATATAACGCCAAAGTCTCTTCTACAGGCATCTTTCCATTACCACCAGTCAGAATATCCATGTCTAAACTTCCGATACCACCTGCAGGAGCGAACCTTGCCGCTTGTCTTAAGGAAGTATTAAATATTTTACCGGAAAACCGCCTGGCAATTTCCAGTTTTTCTTCCCTCTCCTGGTCACCCAGATAATCATCCAATGAATACGACACCTGCCACGGGAATTTACTATCGAGACTTTTCATAAATGTAATGGAACTTGCTAAACCGCTTTGGGCAGCTTCATAGAGAAATGAACCGATTTGTAAATATCGCGCCCCGTATTCAACATGCGCCTGCCAACTCCCCTCTGGACCGGGACGTTTGAACCAATTAGCAGGACGGGCAAAGTCAGTATGTGCATCAGCATGCCAGAAAGGAACTCCCTCTTGCGCAATTATCCTGGAAGCATCATCACCCAAACCATCAAACCATAAACTATATGCCTGATTATGCGGCCCGTGCAGATACACGCGGTGCCCATTCCCGCATATAACCTTTATATATGTATTGTCTCCAACGATATATTCTTGTCCGTTTATGGTAATAGGATAAACCGGCATCTCGGAGATCAAAGCATTCCCCCAGGGAAACACTCCTTGCGCAATCTCCGACACCGGTAAATCATGAATTTCAAAGTTACGTGCCAATGGACTTACCCCAAGCAAATAGATCCCCTTTTCTCCCGTATTGTGAAACAGAAACATACGCCTGTTATGCATCGCATGTATCCGACTAGTCAGCCACACACAAGGAGCGATCGCGCTTAAGCCGAATACCATCACCAAATAGAATTTCCAATTCTTAAACGGGTCAAAAGTAAAGATATTCCCCTTGGAAATCGATGAGGATCCTTTTCCTTTTACCGTAATACAATAAACATTCCAATGCATTGCCAGAAACGCAAGCGAGGAAATGAGCATCGCCAGACATAACGAAACAAAAATCCCCTTCCCCGCGGCAAACGCAATACCGAAGCTAACCACATACACAATACATCGCATCAGCTCTTCGATACGAGGAGCCGTAATAATGGCATGATCAAAAAAAACACTGAACTCATCACGGTTATCGGGAAGTTTCGGAGAGAACAGCCATGACATGGCTAACGCATCGGAAGTTTGAGCGATCTTATCATACCGCGTATACACCCGCATACTTCTGCCTGAATCGAAAAGGATTATTTCTTCTGCAAAGAATAAACCGCTATCCAGAATAATATTCTCAAAGTTTTGGTGATCATCGGGCCCATACACTAAAATGCGCGCACCGAAACGCACAGCGCAAAGCTTATGCGCAAGAAAGATAGCATCTTGATCATTCATACCCCTACTGAAATAATACAGGTACTCATACT
Organism: uncultured Planctomycetales bacterium; assembly: GCA_964546325.1. Classification (GTDB taxonomy): domain Bacteria; phylum Omnitrophota; class Gorgyraeia; order Gygaellales; family Profunditerraquicolaceae; genus DAONEO01. The sequence goes on from CAZJJL010000096.1 coordinate 5,503, forward strand.
TCCCAAAATCAATTGACTCATCAAGCAGGTTTGCGTTTATTGTACGCACACTGTTTTTTCCTAATACTGAACATCCTTCCAAGGAATCTTTGACGCATGATGCAAACTCGTGCGCGTCAGACCATAGCTCAATCGCATCAGCGCTGACACCAAAACAAGCTGCTGCTGCCATTGATACGGCAGCTTTACCGCTGCCAAGCTCCAATAGCGTTGCGCCCTCTGAAAAACCAAGATAACAAAAAAAGCGGATAATATCTTCAACCGGCGAAGTAAAATATGATCCTGCATTGATCCGGTTTGTTCCTTCAGCATTAAGAATTGATATTCGTCCTTGCGATACAAATTCTTGATCAACTTCGTTAGATACCCTGGCATAAGATTCGCTAAAACTCCTGAATCTCTCGAGTAAAACGAAAGGCATGGCAACAGCTACTTTATGACGAGGCAAAACCCCACCTGTTAAGGCAGGCGTTTGAAGATCCGATTTAAGAATAACTCCCATATCCCTGCGCACCATGCGCGCTGTCGAGAATATATCCCTGCCGATCATACAGAAATTACCAAACAGCACCCAAAACGACCGCGACCAGCGCACAAGACGTTTACGCTCATCCGGTGATAATCCACGTAAACTCTGCAAAACCAGATCGTACTCGGATCGTTCGGCGATATCAATGCAATGCTTACAATCAACCCAAAGCCCGACACCCGCATGATGCCTGCTGCAAAAGAGATATTTTTTCCGCAGATCATTATACAAATAAGCAGCCTGTTCCTCTTGCCGCTTTTCCTCTTCACTCACAGTCTCAACAGGCATTATATCCACACGAGAATCGATCACAGGCTCTTGACCAAGGATCTGTAATGTCTTCTGAAATTCCAGTTTTGTCCCGCTCCATACCGGCGCTGAT
>CAZJJL010000097.1:0-1499 GCA_964546325.1 uncultured Planctomycetales bacterium
TCACTCCTCTTGAAGACGATTCGTATTATAAGCAAAGCTATGCTCGCCATATTGCTCAAGGCGAGTTTTTTTCTATCAACGGCATGCAGCGCAGTGACGCGTATTTCCCTTTGTATACCACGATGTGTTCTTTTTTTCACTCGCTTTGCGCGCGTGACCCGGTGCAGGCGATTCGTATGGTCATCGGGTTCAATATCGGTATTTTTATACTTGCAACGATTGCTTTTTACCTGATTTTATATTGTCTTTTGCGGGATATTGACCCCGCGTATCGTTGGAAGTTCAGTTGTTTTGGGGCGGGGATCTATGCCTCAAGCGCGATATTGTTTTGTCTTGATATGAATCTCATGGAAACCGGCTTATTACTTTTCATGTATAATCTGATCTTTTTGCAGACGGTTTATATGTATCAGAATAATGCGCGGAGCAACCGCGACTACCTGACCTTAGGCGTGCTTTTTGCGCTGGGGTGCCTGACGCGTATCGATATGATCATTTTCGTATGCGGGTATAGTATGGCAATGATCGTCATGAGAAATCGCTGGCGGTTGAATCTCAAGCAGGTCGTTTATATGGCGGGACCTCCGGTATGTGCCGCTGCTTTATGGCTGGGGATTGCCTACACAGGGACGGGGATGCTTTTTCCGACCGGTGGCGCCGCGTACACCAGGCTCGATATTCCTGTTTTCGTGGCGAATATCAAAAGAGCAGGCGCTATGATCTTTAACTTTTTCCTTGGATTGCCTCATACCTATTATAACTTTTGGGATCTATGGTGGGCCCGCCATCCCTTAGTGCGCATGACGCTTTTTATAATACTTTCAATTATTATCGTGGCATGTTTGAGAGGTTTATTCAAGAATAATGCCAAGGGCGTTGGGGTGCTCAGGAAGTTTTTATCGATGAGTATCCCCTTTCTGGGCGGATGTTTTCTTCTTATGGCGGTATATGTCGGGATTTACCAGGCGAATTATTTTTTTATGCGATATTTTGTCGGTTTAGGCTTACTATCGATCGTTTTTTGGTCGCTCTGTTTAATTATGCTGCTGCATGCTCCTTTTAAATATCAAAAATATAGCGTGGCGTTCGTCGCGGTTTTCCTTATTTTATATAGCGCGGTGTTCGTGTATTTTCAATCAAGGATCCATGACAGTAAATATATCGTGTGGTGGGACACGTATCAAGTCGCTCGAAAGTACGTGCAACCATCGGATACGATCGCTTCTTTTGAGACGGGGGTCTTGGGATATTATATGGAGGGCGTCATTAACCTTGACGGAAAAACTAACGTAGACGTTACCAGGGCCATAAAAAATAGGACTTTGGCTGAGTATGTGGTGCGTCTTGCCCCGACGTATATTATTGATCGTTGGGGCGCGACTATCTTTTACCTGTGGGGGGATAATCAGCCGCTTGCGCAGGATCCTCAATTTCGTGATCGCTATGTCTTGCTTCAGGAGAATCCCTTGGTGTGGAAAAAGAGGTAGGGCGGCTTCATG
>CAZJJL010000097.1:1526-5684 GCA_964546325.1 uncultured Planctomycetales bacterium
AGAATGCTTCGTTATTAAGAGGAGAAGAATGAGAATATCCCGGGTGTTATTTGCTGTAAAGGCGTGTTTATTCATTGTGATTGGCTTTGCGATGTTTTTTAATCCGTTTGATGTGTATGCATTGGATGACTCCGCGTTGAAACAACAGCCTCAAAGGGTGTTGGTGGTATATAGTTATCATCAAGGATATGAATGGAATGACGGCCTTGAAAAAGGGATCCACGATGTTTTTAACGGTACGGGCGTTGAGCTTAAGGATTATTTCATGGATACGAAGCGTAATACCAGTATTCAATTTAAGGCTGCGGCCGGTAAAGAGGCATGCGCGATCATTGATTCATGGAAACCGGATGTCGTTATCGCCTGCGATGATAATGCGCAGATCTTTGTGACGCAGAAATATATCGGGAAAAAACCGTACTTTATTTTTTGCGGTGTTAATGCGGACCCGGCTGATTATGGATTCCCCGCTTCAAATATTACGGGGATATTACAAAGGACCCAGTTTAACCTGTCTTTGGCGTATTTAAGACAGATCCTTCCGCATGTTAAAAAGATCGCAATTATCAGCGATGATGATGCTACATCTATTGCCGAGCTTCAGGATATTCAAAGAGAGAAGTCCGACACCGTTGAAATAACGGATTTTAAGAGTATCAGTGATTTTGTAACCTGGAAAAAGAGGATCATTGAATATAATCAGGCATATAAGAATCATGAAATTGATGCTCTTTGTATCCTTAATTATCATACGATCAGGGAGGATCCTGAGATCTCAAGAAGTATGCTTCCCAAGGATGTGATGTATTGGACAAAAAACAACTGTATCGTTCCTACAATGGGAATGCGTGATTTTGCGATCGCGGATGGAGTTCTGTGCGGAGTTGTCGAGTCTTCCGAGGATCATGGCAGAGAAGCCGCGGCATATGCGGCAGCTTTATTGAAGGGGGTCGATATCAAGAATCTGCCCGTTAAGATTTCGGGGACCGGGCTTACCATGGTCAATCTTGATACTGCTAAAAGGTTAGGGGTCTCTATTCCTGAGAGTGCGCTCCGGGAGGCAAAAAAGGTGTTTCAGGCAAGAACAGAATGAAAAATAATAGGGTATTGATGAAGAAAAGATTACGTGTTGTTTTGATTATGCTTTTTATCATAGGCGCGCAGGGGACGTTTTGTGCGGATGCGGCAGGAGAGCATTATAGGATCGGTGTTGTCGCTACCCGAGGGAAGGCCGTTTGTCTGAAGCAATGGGGGCAGACCGCCCAATATTTAAATAATAAGATCAAGGATTTTACGTTTGAAATCATTCCTCTGGATTATGATGAGATCGCTCGCGCAATTACAACAAAGAACATTGATTTCTTGATCTCGAATCCGTACGTTTATGTAGAAACTGAAGCGTTGTACGGAGCCCAAAGGATCGCTACGATAAAAAGTCTGAGCGGCGGGCACTATTACGCGACGTATGGCGGTTTGATCTTTGTGAAAGCTGATCGGAATGATATTAATACGGTGCATGATCTGAAGGGAAAACGCTTTGTTACGTCAAACGAGCGTTCGTTCGGCTCATGGATAACGATCTTACGTGAGCTCAAAGACCGCGGTATCGATCCTCGCCGCTTCTTTTCTTCTTTGATCTTTACGGGAACGGATGATGCTACGGTTTTTGCGGTGTATGAAGGCAGGGCGGATGCAGGAGGGGTTCGAAGCGGTATTCTCGAACGCATGGCTAAAGAAGGTAAGATCGATAGTAAGGCATTTAAAGCAATCCGGTATCGCAAATTCAATTCGGAAGAAAAAATACCCTTTTTATATACGACTCGTTTATATCCGGAATGGACTATTGCGAAAATGAAAGACACCTCTTTTGAAATCTCCGAAGAGGTCGTGACGTGGCTTATGCGTATCGATCCGGATGATCTGGCGGCGATAACCGGCGAGTATTCCGGCTGGACTGTTCCGCTTAACTATACCACGGTGCATGAGGCCTTACGCGATTTACACTTAGGGCCGTATAAAGATTACGGAAAAATAACCGCAGCGGGAATATTCTCTCAGTATTGGCTTGGGATCTTGTTTATTATTGTTTTTTTGCTGGGGCTTGTTATATCGATAAGTTATGTCCTCACGTTAAATCGTCAGCTTGCTTTTTCGCAGGAAAAGATCAGGCAGGAGCGGGACCGCGTGCAACTGTATTTTAATATCGTGGGCACTATTATTGTGGCACTCGATATGGATCAAAAAGTGATACTCATTAATAAGAAAGGATGCGAGATCCTCGGGTATACGGAGCATGAGATCATCGGGTTGAACTGGTTCAATCACTTTATTCCCGAAAATGAGAGGAAAGGCACCTATAAGATATTCTCTCAGTTAATTCGCGATCACGGTGAATTCCCGGAGTATTTTGAAAATGAGATCGTTACCCGTAAAGGGACGAGGAGGCTTATTGCATGGCATAATGCCGTCATACGAAACGAGCAGGGGGATATCGTTGCTACCTTGGCTTCCGGTGAAGATATAACCGCGCGTAAAGAGGCGGAGATTGCCCTTCAGGAGTCGCGTCAGCGCCTGAGTGACATTATTGACTTTTTGCCTGATGCGACTTTTGTTATTGATGCCGAAGGACGGGTTATTACCTGGAATAAGGCTTTGGTTGAACTGACCGGGGTTCAGGCTCAGGATGTGATCGGAAAAGGAGATTACGAGTATGCCCTTTATTTTTACGGAGAGAAAAGGCCGATGCTCCTCGATCTGGTTTTGCGGCAAGAAGAAGATCTGCTTGCCCGTTATTATAAAGTTTTTACTAAGATGCATGACACATATATAGCGGAGAGTCAGATTAATACAAGTCAAGGCAAACTCAATGTATGGATCAAGGCGATCCCCTTGTATGATAAGGATAGAAAGCCTATCGGCGCAATTGAGACGATCCGTGATATTACCGAGCGAAAGAAGATAGAAGAAGCGCAGCGGCTTGCTCAGTTGGGGAAATTAGTTGCCGATATGGCCCATGAAGTCAACAATCCGCTGATGATCATTTCAGGGAATGCCCAGCTTTGTTTAAAAGAGTCGATCGAAAATAACAAAGTAAAAGAAAACCTTGCTATCATCGTTGAGGAATGTAAACGGGCAAAAGACATCATTTACCGGCTTTTGACATTCTCAAGGCCTTCAAAGGGTGAAATCAATAAAATTGATGTTAACCATTGTATTGATTCCGTACTTAATCTTATGGAACATCAAATGAACTTAAGCAACGTGCAGTTGAAAAGAGTTTTTGCTCAGGAGCTTCCTTTGATATTCGCCAATGAAAAGCAGCTTCAAGAGGTTTTCATGAATCTGCTTAACAATGCCCGGGATGCTATGCCTGAGGGAGGAATGGTTACGGTTACTACGTCCCGGGAGAAAGATCACGTGCGCATGGATGTCGCCGATATGGGATACGGGATGACGGAAGAAGTGAAAAACAAGATATTCATTCCTTTTTTTACCACTAAAGAAAAAGGGACGGGATTAGGTTTGCCGTTTTGCCAGGGAATCATTCAGGCTTATGATGGACAACTGCATTGCGAGAGCGCTCCGGGGAAAGGTACTATCATCACGATTTTATTTCCTATTCGATAGAGCTACTCGTACCGTAAGGAGGATATCACATGAAGCATACAATCTTAGTGGTTGACGATGAACCGCATATTGTGAGGCTTTATGATATGCTTTTGAGCGGGGAGGGGTTTGAGGTATTAACTGCGCAAAGCGGCGAAGAGGCTTTAACCATTATTAATTCGCAGGTTACGATCCATTTAATGGTGATCGATAAGAGAATGCCTAAGGTTGACGGTCTCACGGTCGTTAAGGAACTGGCCGCACAACGCCGAATATTCCCCGTTATTATTATTACCGGCTCTTTGGGAAGGCATTTTACTGATGAAGATCTATGCGGCGCACCTTCAGAACATATTGCGTATTTAACGAAGCCGTGCGAATTTGACCAGTTATTAGCTACTATTCAGAAAATGTTGGCGCATTATCCTTTTTCTGATGGCGGCGCGGGTTGATCGGATCGGGGAGGCTCTTGGTTAGCGCGTTCTTTTATTGCGTCAAGGATAGTGCGCGCATCGCTTTTTCCCGTTTCGCTGGTGCCTACGCGTATTTCTA
>CAZJJL010000097.1:5694-6404 GCA_964546325.1 uncultured Planctomycetales bacterium
CTATGTGCGCGTGCTGCTCGGTCATTTTCTCGACGGTAAGGTGGATCGATTTGCCGTCGGTGTAGATGCCTTTGATCGAAGTGCTTGTGGGGCTTAAGGATGTTTTATCGCAGGCCAGGCCTAGATCGCGGAATGTCGTATCGATTGCATTGAGCAGGTCAACATAGGGAACGGAAAAATCATACGATAGGGTATTCTCCTTTTCAGCTAATTCCGCGGTAAACATTAAGCACCCATACGCGTTCATGATGAGGAAGACAACGCAGGAGAACAGAAAGAATTTTTTACGCATAGAACCTCCCGGATGGCGATCAATAATTCTCTTGCAGCATCCTTTCAACAGACGTGCACTGTTTTATTATACGCGAGAAAACGCCGATAGTACAGCGTTGGGCAGGGGTACAATAGTATGAAAATATCGAGAATGATGTTTGCGGGGTATACATTGGCTGCGTTCTTAATCGTTGCCGCCGGAGTTATCGCGGTAATTTCAGCGGAAAATATCCGGTTTGCAGTTGACCGGATCGTGACGATCGATGTTCCTGCTGTCAGGATTACCAGCGGCTCAGCCTACCAAACGCAGAGGATCAAGTCGAATATCCGTGCCCTTTTTTTGGAAGTTCAAGGGCGGAACAGGCCGGAGGAGATCGCCTATATTAAAGGTCAGATCAAAAAAAGCCTTGCTGAATTGCAACGGCTACAAGCGGAAG
>CAZJJL010000098.1:0-392 GCA_964546325.1 uncultured Planctomycetales bacterium
GCCTGCGAAACCTATCGCGGGGCACAGGATCCCAATAGTTACCCTCCGGATATGAATACCATGGTCAGCGCAATACCTCCGTTTATTGACCCTGTTCTTGGTTCAGGTGCGAAAGCCGGATACACGTTTCAGTATGTCCTGATCACTCCGTATCAATATCAAGCAACCGCCATCCCGCAAGTGCCGAATATTACCGGTATCCGAAGTTTCTTTGTTGACGAATCCGGTGTTATCAGAGTCGGTACTGACGCTACGGGTACGCCTATTTAATGCGAGCTTTTTTCTTGCGTAAAATTTAATTTGTGCTAGAATTACACTATACTTACATGTGCATAACAACTTGCAATACTTGAATTTAGTAAATTAACTGCATTGCGAATAATGAAAAATTC
>CAZJJL010000098.1:402-6385 GCA_964546325.1 uncultured Planctomycetales bacterium
ACACAGTTTTGTAACGATCATGATTGTCATAGCGCTTTTCGCGCTTTTTTTGCGCATCGCTATTGAGCAAGTAATGATGGTAAATATTTCTCAGAATGAATCGAGTGCCGCTGCGACACTAAAACTTATTTCTACCGCTTTGGAGAATTTCGCAAAAGATAATAAAGGTAATTACCCGGAAATAATATCTTCCCTAACCGAAAAAAACCCGGTCTACCTGGAGAAAGATTATACGATGTTGTCTCCGGTCAAAGGATATATCTATACATGCCCGCGTCTTGAAAACGGAGGATATATCTGCACTGCGGTACCTTTAAAATGCAACGTAACGGGAAAAAAAACGTTTACGATTACAACAGGCGGATCCCTTTCAACCGAAGATTGTTCAAAGAAGGAATAATACCGGTATGTTTATTACGCATGAATAATTTCCTGGAAAATTTTCAAAAGAAACTGGTAAAGGATAAAGTGTCGGTAGGTTTGGATATCGGAACATCTGCCGTTAAAGTCGTAAAATGTAAGTTCCTCAAGGAAAGCATCGAATTATGCGGTTACGCGGTTGAACCCACGCAAGTAGACCTTGTCCCGGTTTTAAAGAAACTCTCCCAAAGTCACCTTATTTCTAAAGTCAATGCATCGGTTTCCGGTCCGGGAGTCTTGATCCGGTATATTAATCTTCCTAAGATGCAAACACAGGAATTACAGCAGGCGCTTAAATGTGAGGCCCAGAAACATACCCCCCCTGCCGTCCCCGAGGTGACTCTCGACGCGCATATTTTGAAAGACGATCTGCCTGATAATAAAATGATGATCCTGCTAGCTGCGGTAAAAAAAGATTTTCTCTCTCAGAGACTTAAGATGTTTGAAGACGCCGGTATCCGTGTTAACCTTGTGGATGTTGACGGTTTAGCGGTAATGAATTCTTTTATGTATAATTATTCCGAAGAGCTCGCGGGGAAACAAAAGGCCGTTGCCTTGCTCCATATCGGAACCGCGATCAGCAGTCTTAATATCCTTGAGGATGGGATCCCCCGTTTAAGCCGAGATGTGCATGTTGCCGGGAACCATTTTACGCAAAAGCTCGCCGATACCATCGGTGTTGATTTTAAGACCGCGGAAGAGATCAAAGCAAAACCCGGACCTGAGCATGCCTCAAAAGCGGTTATCGCCTTCGAAGCTGTGTTAACCAGTCTCACCCGTGAAATACGTATGTCATTTGACTATTACGAAAGCCAGAATGCCTCAACCGTTGGGAAAATATACGTAAGCGGCGCGGGAAGTACTATTGCCGGATTTAAGGATTCGTTATCCGGATTATTAGGTATAGAGGTTGAATATTGGGATCCGTTACGAAAAATACTTTTGGCCGGCGATATCGATGCCCAAAAAATCAAGGACGTTTCCAGCCAATTAGCAGTAGCTGTCGGATTGGCATTGCGCTCATCGCTATGATCGAAATAAACCTATTACCTCCGGAACTCAGGGCAAAAGCAAAAAAAGCTGAAGCGGCGGGAAAACCGCAATATGCTCTTTTAGCAATTCCCGGTATTGCGGCGATCTTAATTCTGATCCATATCGTTCTTTTAATCGTTGCGGGGAGTAAAGGGTATCAACTCGCTTCATTGAATATGACGTGGAAAAAACTAGAGCCGCAAAGGAAAACCGTGGATTTACTCAAAGAACAATATAACGCATATTCAGCCGATTCAAAATTAATCACGCAAATATGGCAGCAAAGCAATAATTGGTCGGAAAAGCTCAACCGGCTTAGCCGCGATCTTCCTTACGGTTTATGGTTCAACGAAATTACGGTAAAGAATAAAGATTTTGTACTGAAAGGCTCTGTTATTTCGCTGCAAAAAGAAGAGATGGGGCTCATCAATAAATTTCTTGATAAACTTAAAAAAGATACTGCTTTTTTCAAGGATTTCACCGCCTTAAACCTTGGCCCTTTAAAAAGGCGTGAATCGGGTTCGTATGAAATCATAGATTTTATACTTAACGGGACAATACGATGATCCTGCTTAATCTCATTACCGGCGTAGACAAGAAAAAACTCATTCTTATTTTTCTCATTGCCGCGGTTGTTTTTTACGTTGATATCGCCTATATTATGAAGTTCCAGTTTGACGGAATCGCCGGCATGGAGCCTAAGATCGTTAAGATCCAGAAAGATATCGATACGTTTAAACGTGATGCCGCAAACGTAGAAGCGTTAAAAAAACTGCCGCCTCAACAATTAAGCGGACCGCTTAAAGACAAGAAATTCGTTAATCCTGAACAGATGTCGTTGCTTATTGAGACGATTTCCGACATAGCCAATAAGAACAACGTTAAAATAATGCAAATAAGCGCAGCGCCGGAATCTAAAGCAAAGGAAACGGCAAAACCCAAAAACCAAAAACCGGGTAATGAAGCAGATATACAGTCGTATATATTGACGATGGAGCTTTTAACCGATTACCATCATTTCGGGAGTTTCTTAAGCGACTTGGATTACTCAAGTGTTATTTGCAGCGTTCAGGAATTCAGGATAACGGGTAATACGGATAGTTATGATAAAGAGGATATAAAATTACTTCTTAAGACATATGTTAAAAAATAAACTTGTGATTTCCTTGGCTTGTGTCATAATGCCTATAGTAGCATACGGTGCTAACACGGATTTTAAGTACAGCGCAGGAGGCAAACGTAATCCGTTTATCCCGTTGGTAACGTCTGACGGCAGGCTCAGGAATATTCAGGATGAGGAAGTTACAAGCACCGTGCATCTTGAAGGCATAATTTTTGACAAGAATGGAATTTCCTATGCAATTGTAAACGGCGAGGTAGTTAAAGTCGGAAACAAAGTCGGAGAATATCAAATCTTGAAAATCGAAGAAAAAAAAGTAACTTTTATCAAAGAAGGACAGCCTTTAGAGATTGAGCTAAAGAAGGAGGATTAAGTGAAGAGGAGGACAATCAGATACGTTGTTTTTGTTGCTTTGTTCGCTGGTTTCTTTTCTAAAGCTATCGCGCAGCAAGCAAATCAGATACCTCCTCAAAAAGAGCAAACAAATGTAGATGCTCCGGCAAATACGTCTGCTTTGGCCGCCGCTACTTCGGAGCAACCTTCTGCTTCAAGTAGTGAAGAAACAGCTCAAAAGGAGCCTCAGGACAACGCTCCGCAAGCGGTAGTTATTGGATCGGCACAAACGAGTGCCCCTACCGCTGAAGACGCAACACTCTCCAGCAACGTAACACTCGATTTTAAAGACGCGGATATCAGAAATGTCATAAAGATCATTGCATTAAAAGCGAATGTTAATATTGTTCCTACATCCGAGGTTATCGGAAACGTAACCATCAGGCTCGTGGATGTTCCGTGGGAAAAAGCCCTTGACGTGCTTTTAAAGACGTATGGATTCGCCTATGAGCGAAAAGGTAACATTATTACCGTCGCGCCTATTGAAAAACTCACTTCGTTAAAAAAGCAAGAGGTGGAACTTTCGCAGGTACAGCCCGTTATCACGGAAGTTTTTACGCTTAAATACATTGACGCGCAAGATGCTAAACGAGCGCTCGAACAACAGTTATCTCCGCGAGGAAAACTGACGGTCTTGGAAATGACCGGGCAGGCTGGCTGGGAATTCGCGCAGATAAAAAAGGGTGAAGCCGACACCACGAAACTTCAACGAAAAAGCGAAACGCCGACCGGAAGGTCTAAAGTGCTTATCGTTACCGATATTGCCCCTGCCATGGAGCGCGTAAAAGAAGTCGTCGCACAGATCGACTTGCCTCCGCAGCAAATATTGATTGAAGCTCGCATTATTGAAGTTAACCGCGATAAACTTAAAGATATCGGCGTTGATTGGGGAACAGGCAGCGATGGCGCTAACGGATACACGAATGCACCTACCGATATTTACATGGATAGCAAGAATTCAAAGTCTCTGGCCGGAAGGAATCTTGGGTCTGAATTTACGCCTGGCGCATTCAATCCTGCCGAGGGAACAACGGTTTTCCCCGGAACATACCCGTATAAAGCAGGTTTAGAGATGATCTTAAAGAAATTTACGGGAAAAGACCAGCTTGAAGTAATTTTGCACGCTCTTGATGAAGATTTGAATACTAATACGCTTTCAGCACCTCGCATCATGGCTTTGAATAACCAGGAAGCGACCATCCTGGTGGGTACAAAATACCCTATCCTGGCAACAACAACGACCGGTGCCGGTAGCACTGCTGTTTCAACCGTAACTCTTGATTACTACCAGGATATAGGTATTCAGCTAAACGTAGTGCCCCAGGTGGGCGCTAACAATTCGATCAATATGGTCATTCATCCTGTCATCAGTTCATATAGCACGACGCTTGGAACGAACGCCTACCCTATCATGGAAGTGCGTGAAGCCGAAACTCGCGTTTTAATGAAAGACGGGGATACGGTCGTTATTGGAGGGCTTTTAAAAGATTATTTGAATAAGGAAAACATCGGAATTCCGTTCTTGAACAAGATACCCGGATTAGGCGTTCTTTTTGGCAGAGAAACAACAAAGAAGACTAAAATCGATCTCCTCATATTTTTATCTGCACGGATCGTTAAAGACGGTGACTTCACCGCTGCTGAGATAGCAAAACTACAGCAGGAGCTTGGAGGGATAGAGCCTCTTGAAAAGATTCGTAAGGATAAGTCTGAAAGACTTGCCAAAGAAAAGAAAGAAAAGAAAAAGAAGAAATAAGTCGCCATCCGCAGGAATCCTCCGATAAACTGAATTAGCGAATTATTATGTACACGATTGCTTTTCATTTTTCTAAATCTGGCGAAATGAAATACATTTCGCATTTGGACTTGATGAGGTTGTTTGTGCGCTCAATGCGCAGAGCAAGGCTCCCCTTAAAATTAACCGAAGGGTTTAGCCCGCATCCCAAATTCAGCATTCTCAAGGCGCTGAAATTAGGGGTCGAGAGCATGTGCGAAGAAGCTTCGATCGTACTGGCCGCTCCCGTGCCGCCTCAGGAATTCATTGAACGGTTACAACAACAATTACCGAAAGGAATCGCTATTACCGATGCCAAAGGAAATTTTAATTAACGCAACAACTCAGGAAAAACGAGTCGCAATTGTTTCGGATGAGCGCTTGGAAGAATTCTATATCGAACGTCCTCAGGATAAAACGATCGTCGGCAACATTTATAAAGGCAAGATCGAGGCTGTTTTACCTGCGATAGGAGCGGCCTTTGTCGATATCGGCCTTCCCAAAAAAGGTTTTTTATACCTTTCCGAGATCGAGTCCGCATATGAGGCGCTCGAAGAGGCAGAAAAACCGGCGCCAAAGGAAATAAAGAAAGACCAGGAAGTTTTAGTGCAGGTCGTCAAAGAATCCTTTGGCACGAAAGGGCCCCGGTTATCTACGCACATTGGAATTCCGGGGAGATATCTTGTCCTCATGCCGCTTGAAAGACAACTCGGTGTTTCGCGCCGCATCGAAGACGATGATGAGCGCCGCCGCCTCAAGCAGGTACTGCAAGAACTCAACCTTCCCAAGGATGTTGGTTTTATCGTTAGAACTGTTGCGGTTGGAAAATCCAAACAAGAGCTTCTTAGAGACGCTAATTTCCTGCTTAAACTCTGGAAGCGCCTTGAAAGGAACATGGAAACCAAAAAAGCTCCTTCCGTAATATATGAAGAATATGACCTGACGTTTCGCGCGATCAGGGATTCATTTAGCGAGGACGTTTCTAAGCTCATTGTTGATTCTAAACCTGAGTTCTTCAGGATCAGGAATTTCATGAAAACGTTCCTCAGCTACATGATCAGGCGAGTGGAATTACATCGCGGCGAAGATCTATTCCATGAAAAAAACGTTGAAAAACAGATCCATAAGATATTTGAGAGCAAGGTTTACTTGAAATCAAAAGCCTATATTATCATCGAGCCGACCGAAGGATTAGTCGTCATCGATGTCAATAGCGGCGGATTTAAGAAGCGCATTTCCCAGGA